>JBHELU010000219.1:0-3851 GCA_046262955.1 Actinomycetota bacterium
CTGGAGATAGGCACCTACTGCGGCAAGTCGGCCGTTTATCTCGGAGCTGCGGCTCGCGATGCCGGAACCGTCCTCTTCACCATCTACCACCATCGAGGATCCGAAGAGCACCCATCCGGAGAGGGGTTCCACGACCCGCGCTTGGAAGACTCTCGGGGACGCGTCGACACCCTGCCGGAGTTCCGGATCACGATCGATGCCGCAGGACTGTGGGATGTGGTCGTTGCAGTCGTCGGCGATTCGAAGTCGGTGGCGAAGGGATGGAGCTCGCTTCTGGGGCTGGTGTTCATCGATGGTGGGCACTCGAAAGCGGCCGCACACGCCGACCTAGATGGGTGGGCAAGCCACATCGCCGATGGCGGGTTGCTCGCGATCCACGACGTTTTTCCCGACCCGCGTGACGGTGGGCGACCACCGTTCGAGATCTATATGAAGGCCCTCGACTCTGGCCGGTTCGACGAGATCGAAGCGGTCGGCAGCTTGCGCGTCCTGAAGCGGAACTCGGCTTAGGGGCCGAACAGATCCAGGACTATGCCCTCCGACAGCGCGTCGCACGCAAGCAGCGCGGCCCCCGCGGTCCACGACGTTTTCTCGCGCGGCCAGACCGTGCCGTCGGGCCACGTTGCCCCGGTCCAGTAGGCGCCTTCGCAGCGAAGATTCTGCGTCCACGCGAACAACTCGGCTGCGAGGTCCGAACGTCCTACAGCGACGAGGCAGATCGCGAGCTCGAAGGTTTCCGCAGCAGTGACCCACGGCCTATCGCTAACGCACCGGCATCCCTTCCCGGCGATGACGAACTCGTCCCAACGCTCGTCGAGGCGCTCGGCCGATCGGTCCAGAGGAAGGGATCCGCTAAGCACCGGGTAGTACCAATCCATCGCGAATCGCCGTTTGTCGGCGAAACGGGTTTCTCTTCGGATGGCCGTGACAAGCCTTTGCCGGGCGAGATGCCACGACGGTCGCTCGTGGCCAAGGATCCGCGCGATCTGGTTCGCCGAGGACAAGCTGTGCGCGATCGAGGCACACGAGGTCAACAACGACTGTCTGAAGACGTGGCCGTCCTCGTCTCGGGCCCACCAGATGCGTCCATCCGGTTCTTGAAGCGCGAGAACGAATCTGACGGCGCACTCGACGGTGGGCCACATGACGCTCAAGAAAGAGCGATCGGACGTCATCAGCCAGTGGTGGAGAACGCCGGTTGCGACGTAAGCGCAGAAATTCGCATCGGCTCCTGCGTTGTGGGGTTTCCCGTCGCGGTATTCGATGGCCCACGAACCGTCCGCGCGCTGCGCTCCTGACAACCATCGATAAGCGCGCTCGGCATCAGAGTGATGCCCGGCCGCATCGAGCCCCATCGCAGCTTCGACGTGGTTCCACGCGTCGGCCGGTCCGTCCGGCCACCATGGGATGCAGCCGTCGAGTCGTTGCGCCTCGAGGATCGACGCCGCCGTCAAACCGGCGTCGGAGGTGGTTAGAGCCGGGACTACTTCGGGTGCGCGCATCAGGAAGGCGTCGTTGAGCTAGCGCGCGCGTACACGACGAGGCTCTTTCCCAATACGGGATCCAGCGCGCGTTCGAGGGCGCGTGTCGCGATGGGTCTCTTCGTTAGATCCCAGACCAGGAACCGGTGATACACGCGCACCGGCAACCGGTCTTCGTCGTGAGGGCCGAGTGCGCACTTGAGCCACCAGAAAGGCGCATGCAAGGCGTGCGCGTAGTGATAGAAAGAAAGTTCGAGCCCCGCGTCGCGAAGCTTGTCCTTCAGAGCGGTCTCTTTGTAGATCCGAACGTGGCCACCTTCGTTCTGGTGGTACTCGTCGGACAGCGCCCAGCACACTCGTTCAGGCCAGAAGCGGGGGACCGTGACCGCGACCACACCGTCGGGTCGAAGGATCCTACGGATCTCCCGTATAGCGGCTTCGTCGGCAGGTATGTGTTCGAGAACTTCGGAAACGATGATCCGATCGAACGATCGGTCGGGGAAGGGAAGAGACAGAGCGTTGGCTCTAAGCGGAAAAGCATCGCCGCCTTCTTCGGCAGCGACCGCGGCGAGCATTACGGCTGTGTCCTTCAGCACTACGTCGTCGAGGTCGACGGCCACAACCCGCGCGCCGCACCGCATCGCTTCGAAGGAATGGCGGCCACCCCCGCAACCGAGATCCAGCAAAGTCATCCCGGGTCGAACGTCGAACCGCTCGAAGTCGACGGTCAGCATGAGGCGATCGCTTCGCGATATGCAGCAACCGTGAGTTCTGCGGTGTTGCGCCATGTGAATCGGTCGAGCACGCGCGTTCGTCCGTTCGCGCCGCGAGTGATGCCGAGCTCCCGATCGGCGAGCAGCTCTCCGATCGCGGCGGCCAATGCTCCTGCGTCGCCGGGCGGCACCAAGCTGCCCGCGCTGCCGACAACCTCGGGAAGCGCCCCGGCAGTGGTGGCAATCACCGGCACACCACAAGCCATCGCTTCCACCGCCGGTAGCGAGAATCCCTCGTAGAGGGAAGGAACGACCGCAACTTCGGAGCGCGCGTAGAGCTCGACCAACTCGAGGCGATCGATCCCCTGCCGGAAAGTCACATGATCTTCGACCCCAAAGCGCTCCAACGTGGTCTTGATGCGGTTGCTCGGCCCGGCCCCCACCACAACGAGGGTTGCATCGACTTCGGTCCTGAGTTTGGCGACCGCCTCGATCAGATAAGCGAGCCCTTTGAGAGGCACGTCCGCGCTTGCCGTGGTGACGATCTGACCGCGCGTCTTTTCGATCTGGGGGAGGGGACGGAAAAGGTCTGTGTCGACGCCGTTCGGTACGACGGCGATGCTGTCCGGGTCGACGCGCATCTCTCCGACGATGTCTCGAGCGGCAGCCGACGATGGTGTCACGATCGGGAGGCGACGCGCGACGCGGCCCTGCATCCTCGTGAACGCGTACCAACGTCGCAGTGCCAATCGACGTTTCTTATCGGCTGCCTGGAGTTCGAGTCGACGGTCGATCTGGATCGGATGATGGATGGTCGCAACCACGGGAAAGCCTGCACGCGTCAGCGAGAACAGCCCGTAGGCGAGGCATTGATTGTCGTGAATCACGTCGAACTTATCGCTGCGCCTTAGCAGAAGTCGCGCCGCTCTGAGGCTGAAAGTGAGCGGTTCGGGATAGCCGGCGGCGCACATCGACCCGTACTCCAAGACGTCGATCCAGTTCCCGAACTCAGATCGCGCCGGTCGCCGGAATGGGTCCTCGGCCCGGTACAGGTCGAGGCTCGGGACCCGCGTCAACTTCACCTCTGGACCCAGCTCGGGGTACGGGGGCCCCGCGAAAACCTCGACCTCATGCCCGAGCTCGGATAGAGCTGAGCTCAGATAGTGAACGTAGACGCCCTGTCCGCCCGACAGAGGGTTGCCCCTGTAGCTCAGGAGGGCGACACGCAGGGGGCGGTTCATGCCGGGGACCCTAAGCGTGTCCCGTGCCTGCCGGGGCAAAAGAGTTGCTTTGCCTCGCCGCGAGCGGACAATGAATGGATGAGGGCCGAGACCGATCCCGCTCCCGACACCTCCTATCGACGTGATGCGCGGATAGCCGGGTTGATCGCAACCGCGCTGGCAGGCGCCTTCCTGTGGCTGCTTTCGGGGCTTTTCTCTTCGGTTCCGTTCGCGCCGACCTCGCTCGCTGATGCTGCAGTTCGAGTTCTTCCGGGCGGCATCGAGACTTTCTTCATCGAACACCTACATCACTGGGCTCAACGTCTCTTCGAGATCGGCGTTGTGATCGGATCGCTGCTCTTCGGTGCTGAGATCCTGGCGCGCACCTTGGTGACCGAAGGCCCATCGGTCCGCACGCGAGCAGGCGTGTCCGGAAC
>JBHELU010000220.1:0-15792 GCA_046262955.1 Actinomycetota bacterium
GTGTAGTCCTGTCGAGTCACGTTAAGGCCATAGTTTTGCTCTAGCAGCGCCTGCGCGGTATCCGGGTCATCCCCGCGAACATCGGGCATCGACTGCGCCTGCGGTCCCGTGGAGACTTCGATGGTGACGGTGTCTCCTTCGTTCGCGGGCGACCCGGCGGACGGATCCTGCGAGATGACGTCCCCTTTGGGCACCGTGTCGCTGGGGGCCTCGTGGACGACGCCGTTCAGTCCGGCTTGATCGATCAGCGCGAGGGCATCCGACTGTGACTTACCGACGACATTCGGTACTTCGATCCCGCTCGACAAGACGAGATCGACGGAATCGCCGGCCGTTGCCGATGCCTGTGCGCGCGGGAACTGGCTGATGACCGTCCCTTTCGGGACGCTCGAGCTAGGTTGCTCCGTGACATCGCCCAACGCCAGCTTGCGATCTTTCAAAAGCTGCTTGGCATCCGCAAGGGTTTGGCCGGTTACATCTGGTACTTCGACCTGAGCAGCGCCGCCCGAAACGGTCAGGGTGACGGTGTCACCTTCGTGTGCGTCAGCGCCTGCCGTTGGATCTTGTTTCAGGACCGTGTCGACCGGCTTCGTTGAGTTCTTTCGCTCGATCGTGCTGTGCAGGTTTTCGTTGCTCAGGATGTCCTGAGCATCCGACAGGGTTTTTCCGACGAGGTTCGGAACGGTGACACCTTTCCCTTGCCCCAAAAGACTTGACGCCAGGAAATAGACGCCGACCGCGATCAGTCCCAGGACGAGCAAAGTGATCAGGATGTACAAGCCGGTCCGGCTGCGTGAGGGCTCGGACTCGTACATCTCCGTCGTGCGCATGACCTGCGTGCCGGTGGCCGGTGTTTGCACCATCGTCTGGGTGGCCATGAGCGGAGTTGCTTGCACTCGTCCACCCGACAGGAACCTTTGCAGGTCGTCGTTCATCTCGCCCGCCGAGCTGTAACGGTTGTCCCGGTTCTTCGCGAGCGCTTTCATCGTGACGGCATCGAGTGCGGCGGGAACGACCGAGTTGAGGCTCGATGGTGGCTCCGCGGTTTCTCGGACGTGCTTGTAAGCAACCGCCAATGGTGTGTCGCCCTGGAATGGGGGCCGGCCGGCCAGCATCTCGTACAGAACCACTCCCAGCGCGTACACGTCCGAGCGCTCGTCAACGGGCGCACCTTGAGCTTGCTCGGGTGACAAGTAGGCCGCAGTCCCGATGACCATCCCCGTCTGCGTCATCGTTTGCTCCGAGTCGGTGCCGAGCGCCCTGGCGATTCCGAAATCGGTGACCTTCGTTTGTCCGCCCGACGTGATCATCACGTTGGACGGCTTGATGTCGCGGTGAACCAATCCGGCTGCGTGCGCGCGTTGAAGAGCCTGTGCGACTTCGGAAGCGATCTCTGCTGCGCGCTCTGGCTGAAGCGGGCCCTCCTGCGCGATGACATCGGCGAGCGAGCGCCCGTCGATGAATTCCATGACGATGTAATAGGTGTCGCCGTCGGACCCGTAGTCATAGAGAGAAACGACGTTGGGATGGTTCAGGTTCGCTGCCGACTGTGCCTCGCGCTTGAAGCGCTCGACGAACGCTCGGTCGCGGGCGTATCTCTCATGAAGAACCTTGACCGCTACCTCACGACCGAGTAGCTCGTCACGTGCCTTGTACACCTCGGCCATACCGCCGGTGCCGACGCGTTCGATCACGGCGTAGCGCCCACCAAAGGTTCGCTGCGGCGTGCTCATTCAGTCGTGCTCCTTGTTGTGCTTGTCATGTTTGTCGTGGCCCGGAGGGACGTGTGGGGGGCCGTGTCCTTCACCGTGGTCTTCCCCGGCCGAAACAAAGACAGTAATGGTGTCACCTTCAGAAACCGGGGTTCCTGCCCCGGGGTTTGTATAGATCACCGATCCTGGATCGACCTCGCCGCTGGATGCGTCGTGTCGCAACGCGGTTAGACCGCGGTCGCGCAGTTCGGTTTCCGCTTGGTCGTACGGCCTTCCTACGAGGTCGGTCGGAACGGTCAAGACCGGTTGGCTGGGCGTGCTGTGCGCCGCGGGGGCCGCGCCGCTCGCTCGACTCTTGTGAGACTGGCCCACCAGTCTCACTCTGTTGTCATTGTGGGTTAGGCGGTAGCCGAGCAAGGCTGCGGCAATCGCTCCCAACACAAGGAATCCGATGACAACAGCGCGCCCGATCCGTTCCGGATGCCACCGATCGCCGGGGATCGGCCACACCGTCTGGAGAGGGTCGGCCGGGTCACCCCGCGGGATCTCAACTGTCGAGGCCGGCGTCGCTGCGGCCGACAGAGCGTTCCCGAACTCTTCGGCATCCGCGTAGCGCTGGCCCGGATCTTTCGCCGTCGCTCGTGCGATGACCATGTCGAAAGCTGCCGGGATACGCGGGTCCTCTGACGACGGGACAGGCAGCTCGCCGGACGCGTGTCGCATCGCTATGGCCACCGGCGAATCTCCGCTGAAGGGCGGTGCCCCCGTGAGTATCTCGCACACGACGATCCCGGCCGCATAGATATCGCTGGCGGGTCCCGCCGGCTGGCCGATAGCTTGCTCCGGCGAGATGTATTGAGCCGTGCCCATCAACGTGCCGGTCGCGGTCAACGTCGAGTCGCCAACTGCTCGGGCGATGCCGAAGTCGGTGACCTTTACCCGATCTCCAGCGCTAACGATGACGTTTCCCGGCTTTACGTCTCGATGAACGACACCGGCTTTGTGAGCGTGCGACAAAGCGAATGCGATCTGCGCGCCGATGTGCGCCGCGCGTTCTGGTTCGAGTGCTCCTTCTTCCCTCAGAAGGCGGGCGAGGTCGCGGCCCTCGACGAACTCCATCGCGATGAAGTGATGGTCCCCGTCCACCCCATAGTCGTAGACGGCAGCGATGTTGGGATGAGTGAGCGCAGCAGCCGCTCTTGCTTCGCGGCGGAAGCGTTCGACGAAACGCGGGTCGGCCGACAGGTCTTCCTTGAGGAGCTTCACTGCAACCTTGCCATCGAGTCGCTCGTCGGTTGCCTCGTAGACGGAGCCCATGCCCCCGATTGCGATCCTGTCGTGAAGCCGGTACCTGCCGGCGAGAACGGTTCCTACCATCCGTCGATCTGCCGGTCGGCCTCGAGAATCTGTTTTGCGATCGGTGCCGCGACCAGTCCACCGGTTGCCTCGGACCCATAGGTGCCGCCGTGCTCGACGATCACGGCAACCGCGATCTTGGGATTGTCTGCCGGTGCAAAGCAGATGAACCATGTGTGCGGGTTGGTTCCGGCCACGGTTTGTGCCGTTCCGGTTTTGCCCGCGACGGGAACGCCTGGGATCTGCGCGTTGGTTCCCGTGCCTTTGTCGACTACCGATTGCATCATCGCCGTGACATCGGCGGCAGTCTGAGGACTCATCGCGCGGCCAAGGTTCGAGTTCGGATCGAAACGTTTAACCAGACCCCCGGAGGGATCGATGATCTCGTGCAGCAGATGAGGTTCGGGGACCACGCCGCCGTTCGCAACGGTTGCCGCGACCAAGGCCATCTGCAACGGCGTTGCTGCCGTATTGCCTTGCCCGATAGCCGAATAAGCCCTCAAGGGTGCGTTCTTGTCTGGGACGTTCGGGTACTTGCTGGAAACGTTGGACAGATCGAAGGGGAGCGTCTTGTTGAACTCGAGACGGTTCGCCATGTCGTAGATGTCGGCCGGGATCTTCAAGCCGAGCAACGCGAATGTCGTGTCGCACGACACCGTCAGCGCGGTGAATAGATCGATCTGTCCGCCACCCGCACAGGTTGTGTGCGAGAAGTTCATCAGCGTGTTGTTGGTTAGCGGAAGATCGAGTGCAAGCGGATCCGGAAAGGTCGACTTCGTCGTGTACTTGCCCGAGTCGATCGCAGCGGAAGCCGTGACCACTTTGAAAGTCGATCCCGGCGGATAGCGATTCGACGTTGCGATGTCCACTAATGGGCTGGTTGGCGAAGTTGCATCCAGCTGCTTGTACGCGTTCGCCGCTTCGGTGGAGTCGTGCGACGCGATCCCGGTGGGGTCGTACGAGGGGTAGCTCCACAGTGCCCTGATGTCTCCGCTTCGAGGATCCATCGCCACGACTGCTCCCCGGTTGTTACCGAGCGCTTGCTTCGCGGCCGCCTGTAGCCGGGAGTCGATGGTCGTTTGGATGTCGTCGCCCTGATGGCCTCCTCCGAACAGCCTGTCCTGGATCTGCTGCATCGACAGGACGCCACCCTCTCCCAGGAGGTCATCGTTGTAGGTGTTCTCTAGACCGAAGTGAGCTCCCGAACCAACCGAGACGTAGCCGGTGATGTGCCCGTACAAGTCACCCGAGGGATAGACGCGCAGGTACTTGAGCTTCCCGTGGGTCGCCCGGCTTTCGGCCATCACTTTTCCGTCGCGAGTGAGGATGTCCCCCCGTTTGATCGCGTACTCGCGGATCAGATTGAGCACGTTGGCGGGATTCTTTGCGATCCGCTCGGCGGCGAAGATCTGCACGTAATTAAGCTGCGCGAAGACGGCGATGAACAACGCCACCAAGATGATCCCCACGCGCCGGATCTGCTTATCCATCACTGACGTCCACCGATCAAGATCTCTTCGGTGTGCGCGGGTGCACTGGCACTCGACTGATGGTGCGAGATGCGCACAAGGATCCCCAGCAGGATGAAGTTCGACAGCAGGCTGGAGCCGCCATAGGAGACGAACGGGAGAGTGATTCCGGTAAGGGGGAGTAACCGGGTCACTCCGCCCAGGATGATGATCGTCTGGATCCCGAGGATGGTCGTTAGTCCCATCGCAAGCAACTGACCGAAGTCATCGCGCTGAGCCAGTGCGATCTTCAGACCGCGCCCCACGAGTAGGAAGAAGCATGTCAGCAGTGCGGCAGTTCCCATGAGACCCAGTTCTTCGCCGATCACGGGAAAGATGAAGTCGGTTGCTGCTTCGGGGATCAGATCCGGGCGACCGCGGCCCAGACCGGTGCCGAACAGCCCACCGGTCGCCATGGCGAACAAACCTTGCGCGAGCTGATAGCCCTGGTCTTTGATCAGTTTCGGGTCGAAGACGTGCAGCCAGATATCGAATCGCTCGCGAACGTGGTTGAACGCGCTGTAGCCCATGTACGCGCCAAGACCGAACAGACCTCCGCCGAAAGCGACGTACGCGGGGCGCGCGGTGGCGACGTAGAGCATGACGATGAATATCGAGAAGAACAGCAAGCTCGATCCCAAGTCGCGTTCGTAGAACATCACCAGCAGCGAAACCGCCCACATGACTACGAGCGGCCCGAAATGCTTGAGGTCGGGAAGGTGGATGCCGGCCACGCGCCGGGAGGCCACCGCAAGTAATTCTTTGCGCTCTGCGAGGTAAGCGGCGAAGAAGATGACGAGACAGAGTTTGGCCAGCTCTCCCGGCTGGAACGAGAAGCCCCCGAATCTCAGCCACAGCTGAGCGCCGTTGATGGGAACGCCCAGCGGAGTGGCGGGAAGCAACAACAACGCGAGTCCCGTGAACCCGAAGATGTACTTGTAGCGGGCCAGCGCGCGGAAATCCTTCAAGAAAACGACCGTCGCGATGAAGCATGCGATCCCGACCAACGTCCAGATGACTTGAGTGGGCCCTAAGCCTTTCGGAGACAGCCGGTAGATGGCGGCCAGCCCGATGGTGTTCGCAACTGCGGCCAGCGGCAGTAGAAGCGGGTCGGCCTCGCGTGCGAAACGTCGAATGACTATGTGAGCGGCGACGTACGCAACGACCGTCAATGAGATGTAGGGCGCCGTCGACCCCGCCTTGTGCTCGTTCAAAGCGAGTGCGGCAAGGATCATTGCCCCTGCCCCCACGATCAGGGCGATGATCAACAAGGAAAGCTCGGTGTTACGACGGTAGGCCGAGGCTTGCGCCATCAGTGACCTTTCTTGTGATGCGTGCGGCGCGGCGACGGGCTCGGCTCTGGTGAGCACGCCTTAGCGCGACCTTCGATGTTCTGCACGGCCTGTTGTGCAGCATCTAGGGAATCGACTTTTATCCCGTCCTCAACGTTGCTTTTCAGCGAGCCACAGAGGTCAGACGCTGCTACGGACGTCGTTTGTTCCTCAGAGGACAGCGTCAAACCGGCGATCTCGTCGGGGATGCCCTTGTAGATGGCTACGTAGCCGGCGTCGTTGACACCGACGAACCAGGAGCGGTCCAAGAAGAAACGTGCGCTCGCGTATCCGCCGACGGCCAGCACCACGATCACGACCCCGACAACCAGAAAAGTGCGCCTTGCACCAACCCCGCGCTGAGGCAGGGAAGCTGCGGGATCCGTGTCCTGTCTGGTACGCGGTGGACGCTCGGCGGACCGACCTTCCTCATCGGGAGCCGCACCCTTCGAGGCCACCACATCGACAACGACCGCGGTGATGTTGTCTTCGCCCCCGGCGGCATTAGCCGCCCGGATCAAGCTTTCCGCAGCGGCTTGTGGATCGCTTTCGGCGGCTAGGACCGTCGAGACCTCGGGATTCTCGAGCATGGTCGTGAGACCGTCGGAGCACAAAAGGATGCGGTCCCCCTCCTCCAGACTGAGCGACATCAAGTCGACTTGCACATCCGCATCGACACCGAGAGCGCGAGTGATCACGCTGCGCTGAGGATGATGCCGGGCTTCGTCTTCCCCGATCCGGCCCTCGGCCACCATCCTGCTCACGAGCGTGTGGTCTTCGGTGACCTGGGAAAGGCGTCCTCCTCTGAACAGATACGCGCGTGAGTCACCCACGTGTGCCAGCTCGGCCCTAGCTCCGTCGATCAGAAGAAGTGTGCAAGTAGTGCCCATGCCGCGCAGAGACGAGTCCGACTGTGCCTTCTTGAAGATCGCCACGTTCGCTTGTTTGATCGCGTTCTCGAGCGTGCTCGGATCTGACGCGCTAAGCGACGACGATCGTGAGTCGAGCACCTCGACGGCCGTTGCAGAAGCAACGTCGCCGGCGACATGCCCACCCATACCGTCCGCCACTACGAACAAGGGCTCATCTACGAGATAAGAGTCTTCGTTGCCCTCTCGCACGCGCCCGACGTCTGTCGCCACGCCGTAACGGATGCTCATTTGCGCAGCTCCAGGACGGTCTTCCCGATCTTGATCTGGTCTCCTCTGCTGAGCGACGTTGGGGTGGTGACCTTGTGGCGATTCAGATACGTGCCGTTCGTCGACCCAAGGTCTTCGATCATGTATTCGGCGTCCTTAGCGAAGATGCGTGCGTGCATCTGCGATGCATAAGAGTCCGTAAGGACGATCTGGCACTTCTCCGCGCGACCGATAAGTAACTCGTCTGCAAGCGTGAACGTCTTTCCGCCCGTAGTCGCACCTTCAAGTAGCACGACTCGGGCCGGAGTTTTCTTGCCGCGTCGAGATTGTTGCCGCGTTGGTGCCGGAGCGATCGGCCGAGAAACGGGAGCGCGAGCAGGTGGGCGAAGTTCGACGTAGATCGCACGAACTGCCCGCGCGATGAACAAATAGAGGATGACCAAGAACGCGTACTTCAAAAGGTCTAAGACGATGACCGGCATCGGCCTACTCGGCCTCGAATCTGATCTCGGTGCTCCCGAACGTCAGTTTGTCACCGTCGTTCAATCGATGCTCTCTAGCGAGGTTGCCGTTCACCAATGTTCCATTAGTTGAGCCGAGATCGACGACAACCCACCCGTCAGCCGTTCTCCTCAGTTCCGCATGCCTTCGCGAAACGTTCGGATCGGAAAGCACTACGTCGGAAGACGACATGCGACCCACCACGATCGGATCGCGCGTCAACGTGATGTTCTCGGTCGCCGCTCCATCGTCGTCGAGGATCGCCAGCCGGGGGCCGCGAGGCGTGAGGGCGAGCCGCGACGCAGTGTCTGTCGACACCGCTCCGGTGGTGGAACCACCGTCGGGATCTGGCTCCTGGGTGGATGCCTGGGGAGCAGGAACGTCGGGGTCGGCAGATAAGGACGGCTCGACCCTGAACTCTCCGCGGCCCAGATCCGCCTCCTCGACGAAGACGATCTTGGGCATCCCCATGAGGTTCCACCGGTTCTCCTTCGCAGATTCGATAACCAACTCCGAGAACTCGCGCTGAAGCCCCGTGGCCATCTGATCGAACCTCTGGAAATCGTCGGAGCTCATCGCGACGTGGAACTCGTTCGGGACGTAGACGCGGTTCACGGAGATCGTCTTGTTCTCCGCGAGCTCCCTCAAGATCCGCCGGCCCACCTCCACGGGTTGCAGGCCCGAGCGAAAGACCTTTGTGAAAAAGCCTTCGACCAGGCCCTCGAGCCTCTGTTCGATGCTCTTCGCGACGCCCATAGCTTGAGGATTATGCCCGGCCCCTGCCGACAGCTATCTCTGCGTTGGGTGTGGAATTCAGGATTCTCAGTAGCCGATGGCCGTAGCTTTGCTCTGCCGCAGGCTCGTAGGGCGCTGGGCTCGTCCCCTACACTTGGCCTGCACCCACGCGGGCGTGCCGGAATTGGTAGACGGGCGCGGTTCAGGTCCGCGTGCTCGTAAGAGCGTGGAGGTTCAAGTCCTCTCGCCCGCACAACAGGTCCTTTTGTGTCATCCCCCGTCGGTATGGTCGATCGATGAGGCATCCTCGGTCCATCGTCGAGGCAGCGCTCAGCCTTCGGCGGGGGGGCGTCTCCATCAGCGAGATAGGGCGGCAGCTCGGGGTGCCGCGGCGGACGGTGACAGATTGGGTAGCAGGTCGGCTTCCGCAGAGACCGCCGGAGGGGCCACTTTGCGAAACGTGCGGTGGTTCCACGCACATTCCGGGCGATCTGCCCCCTTCCTACGTGTATCTACTCGGGCTCTACTTGGGTGACGGCTCGATAGCTGCCCATCCCCGCGCTTTCAAGCTGCGGATAACACTCGACGCTGCATATCCCGGCATCGTGCGGGAAGCCTTCCAGGCCATGGCGGAGGTGCGACCTCAAAACAGGTGAACACACGTCTTCGTCTTTCGAGAGATATTGAGGTCTATTCGTACTCGAAGGCATGGCCATGTTTGTTCCCTCAGCACGGTGCGGGAAAAAAGCATCTTCGCAGCGTGTCGCTCGTCGCCTGGCAACGGGAGCTGGTTCGACGCCGCCCACAGTTCCTTCTTCGAGGGTTGATTCATTCGGATGGGTGCCGGTCCGTTAACACAGGTCGCCGCTGGCGCCATCCACGCTATTCCTTAGAACAAGTCCTCCGACATCCGCGACATATTCACAACAGCCTGCGACGTTCTAAATATCCACTGGACCACCTCTGGGCAAACGGTCTACGTCTCCCGGAAACTGGATGTTGCGCAGCTCGATGATTTTGTCGGTTCGAAATACTGATCTCTCGCCCACACATAAAGATGAGTCTTCTTTTTTGGGACCCCTCTAAGGTGCCTCCATGAACGGGGCCGCGTGGTGGTGGACGAAAGTGATCGCGCTCGGTTCGCTGGCGGCGTGGGCATTGACAGGTGCGGGCACAGGCGTGCTCGCGCTCACCGGGCAATCCGCACCCCGAGCGTTCGCCAACGCCTGCTTGCTCGTGGCCGGATTGTTCGCAGCAGGAGTTGTGTTCCGGTTCGGGGGGGCCGCGCTTCGGTCCTCCAGAGCATTGAAGTCCACCTCGTGTGCAGGGGGCCGTGAAGAGACCACGGTCGCTGAGGGCCGCCGGGGTCCACGAGGCAGGCGGTACGGCATCGCTCCTCCACCTCGATCAGATCGAGCGAGCCTCGCCTTTGCGGTTCTTGCCACCCTCGTGATGATCCAGGTTCTGGTGCTCGGCTTCGTAGTTGGGACCAAGGCTTGAAAACGACCGACCTGATTCCTACTAATCGTGTAGTAGCGTTCGCGCACTTATCTATTACGGGGGGATGCGGCTCCGCCTGTTCCTGATGCGGCGCCTCATCACTCGTAACGGGCCAAACAGGGGGAGGACATGGGGTCTTCGCGTCGCAAGTCCACGATGATTGTTGCGTTATTGCTCGCTCTGGGCATGGTCGCAGCAGCGTGCGGTGGTTCGAGCAGCACTAACAACAACTCTTCGAATGGAGGGACCCCACAAAAGGGAGGAACGCTCACCCTTAGCGCAGAACAGTTCCCCGCGGCCCTTAATACGGACCTCGCGGCGTACAACCTCGCGTGGGGCGTTTACATGCTCACGCCTGTTCTGCTCGGCGGCTACCAGACACAACCAGACTTCTCGGCTAAACCGATGCTCCTTTCCAAAGAAGCAGAGGTCGACCCCGGTCCCCCATTCACCGTCACGTTCAGCATCAAGCCTGAAGCTCAGTGGTCGGATGGAGTCCCCGTTACGGCAAAAGACTTCGAGTTCACTTGGAAAACCTTCATCAACCCCAAGTTCGATGTTGCATCGCGAAACGGCTGGGATGACATCAAGTCGGACCAGATCATCGACGACCACACGATCAAGTTCACCTTCAAGCACAACTTCGCTCCGTGGAAGACGCTGTTCACCGGGGCGGGATCAGTTCTACCGGAGCATGTTCTCGCGGGACAGGACTTCAACAAGGTGTGGAACAACTGCATCTGTGACCCGAAAACCGGCGACCCGATCGGTGACGGTCCTTACCTGGTGACCGGTTTCAAGAAGAACCAGTCCGTGACACTCGAGCGCAATCCCAACTGGTGGGGGCCGCATACGCCCTATATCGACAAGATCGTCTTCCCGTACACCCCCGACATCAACACCGAGATCCAATCGATCAAGAGCGGCGAGTCCGACGTGATCTACCCATCGCCTCAGGAGGAGCTGACCCAGTTCGTCAACGCCGATGGCTACGGTTACACCGCCACCGCCGGCACTTTCTGGAACCACCTCGACTTCAACGAAGAGTCTGCGACTCAGCCGCTACTGAAGAACCTGTGGTTGCGACAGGCGATCGCGTCCGCGATCAACCGCGATCAGATCGTCGAAAAGCTCGTAAAGCCGCTCTACTCTCAATCCACAACGTTGCAGAACCTGCTGTACGTCAGTAATCAACCTGAGTACCAGCCACATTTCCAGACGTACAACTACGATCCTGCCAAGGCGAAACAGCTCCTCGAATCGCACGGCTGCAAGATGGGGTCGGACGGCTTCTACTCGTGTAACGGTCAAGAGCTGACTCTCGGTTACAAATCGACCTCGGGTAACGAGCTCAGGGAGCTGATCTTCCAGATCATCCAGCAGGAGCGGAAAGCCGTCGGCATCAACGTCCAGAACCAATTCGGTGAGGCAGCGGTCGTCTTTGGCACGAAAGGCCTTGTCGGCGGGAAATATGACCTTTTCCAGTTTGGCTGGGTAGGGAACCCGGACCCGTTCTCGGGCTTCTCGATCTGGGAGTGTGGCGGGGACCAGAACTATCAGAAGTCATGCAGCCCCGACGCCGACAAGTTGCTCGAGCAATCCAACACCGAGCTCGATCCAGCTAAGCGCGCCGATCTGGTCAACCAGGCCGACGCGATCTATGCCAAGGACCTGCCGGTCCTCCCACTATTCCAGGCCCCCGACTTCATTGCCTACAAGGACTACGTCCACGGCCTGCAGAACAATGCGACCCAGGAAGGCCCGCTGTGGAATGCGGCCGACGTCTGGATCGACAAGAGCGGCCAGTAGCCCCGTCGAAGGAATCTAAGAAGGCGTAACGTTCACCCGCCCCCTAAAAGAGGGGGGCGGGTGCGTCCCTACGCAGGGGGGAACCGGGGTGTTCACCTTCATCGTGCGCCGGTTGCTTTACAGCATCCCGGTGCTTATAGCAGCGAGCTTCATCATCTTCACGTTCGTTTCGATCTCTGGAGATCCCCTCACCGGTCTTCGTTTGAATCCTCACGTCCGCCCCGCCACGATCCATCGCATCGAGGAGCGCAAGCATCTCGACAAGCCGCTGGTGGTGCAATACGGCTACTGGGTCAAAGATGCCTTATTTCACGGCTTCGGTACGACTGTCCTGGGAGACGAGCCGATCGGGCCAGATCTGAAGCGAGTTTTCGGTAACACCGTGCAGCTGATCGTCGCTGCCGAGCTCTTATCGATCCTTCTTGCGATCGGCATAGGTGTCTATAGCGCCGTGCGTCAGTACTCTCCATTCGACTACACGGCGACAACGTTTTCTTTCATCGGCTTCTCAACTCCTATCTTCTGGCTCGCGTTGATCGCGCAGATGCTGGTCATCCGATTGAATACCGCGACGAATACCCACTTCTTGTTTGTGTCGCAGCTGAACTCGTCTACGTATTCGAACTTCTGGGTTGATCGCGTCGAGCATCTGCTACTGCCGGTTTTGATCCTTGCTGTAGCGGAGATAGCGGCGTTCAGTCGCTACATGCGAGCGTCGATGCTCGAAGTGATCAACTCGGATTACGTGCGGACAGCGCGCGCAAAGGGCCTCAGCGAGCGCAAGGTCATTTTCAAGCACGCGTTTCGAAATGCATTGATCCCCCTTGTCACCGTTGTCGCGCTTAACTTCGGCGCGCTCTTCGGGGGCGCGATCGTCACGGAATCGGTCTTCAGTTTGGACGGCATGGGCCTCTACTTCATCCATGCTCTTAACGATCGTGACGTCTACCCGATCATGGCGTGGCTCATGGTGACGGCTGTGATCGTGATCGTGTTCAACCTGATCGCGGATGTTCTCTATGGCATTCTCGACCCCAGGATCAGGTATGAGTAGCGACCCGACAGAAGATCCCGTCCAGAGCGAGGCCTCGCCGCAGCCCGCGATCCCGGGTACCGGCCCGACCGGTCGGCCGCTTGCTCCAGAAATTCGCCCGTACGTCGGAAGCACCGATCCCGCGGTGCAGACGCCTGTCGGAGTGGACGTCTCGACGTCGGAGCTCGAAGACATCCAGCGCGAAGGCCTCGAGATAAAGGCGCGCACTCAATGGCAACTCGCGCGGCGGCGATTCTTCAGGCACAAGCTGGCGATGGGAAGTCTCGTAGCTCTGATCCTGATCTTCCTCGCGGCGATTTTCGCCCCACATCTGACGCCGTACAAGTTCGATCAGATAAATCTCGACGACATCGGCGTGGGGCCCTCGCTCGCCGGACATCATTTCTTCGGCACCGATCAGCTGGGCCGCGACTATTTCACCCGCGTGCTCTATGGGATCCGCACCAGCGCTCGCGTCGCGTTGCTGGTGGCCGTGCTTTCGACCATCATCGGGACCGTGGTCGGAGCGATCGCTGGGTATTACAGAGGATGGGTCGACAACGTGCTCATGCGGTTCGTTGATCTCCTGCTGACCCTCCCCGGCATTGCGATCCTCTTGACTGCGTCGGCCCTTCTCGGGCAAGGCTCGCCGTATCGCGTCGGAATCATCCTGGCGCTGCTCTTCTGGACGCCGCTCGCACGAGTTGTACGAGGCACTTTCTTGTCGTTGCGAGAGAAAGAGTTCGTCGAGGCCGCTCGAGCTCTAGGAGCCTCCGATCGCCGGATCATGTTCCGCCACATGCTCCCGAACTCCATGGGACCGATCATCGTCAACGCGACTCTGGTTATCGCCGAGGCGATCCTGATCGAAGCCGTTCTTTCGTTCCTCGGATTCGGCATCCAACCTCCGACGCCCGCGCTCGGCGCGTTGATCGCAGACGGCGAAACGTCCATGCAGACGTTGTGGTGGTTGGTGACCTTCCCGGGTCTGACGATCGTTGCGATCTGCTTGTGCGTCAACTTCATCGGCGATGGACTGCGCGACGCGCTAGACCCGACCCAGCGGAGGCTGCGTGCCTGATACGAGCTCCTTGCCGTCGCCTCGTCGGGCCGCGGAACCGGTTCTGAAGATCGAGGACCTCGTTGTCGAGTTCGCGACGGACGACGGCATAGTTCATGCAGTCGACCACGTTAGCTACGACATCGCCCCCGGAGAAACACTCGGCATCGTCGGAGAGTCCGGCTCCGGTAAGAGCGTCACGGTGATGTCGATTCTCGGGTTGATCCCGCAACCACCCGGCCGGATCACGAACGGGAAAGCTCTGTTTCGTGATTTCGATCTACTCACTGCAAAAGATCACGAGTTGCGCCAGATCAGGGGAAAGGACATCGCGATGGTGTTCCAAGACCCCATGACTTCGCTCAATCCGGTGTTCAAGGTGGGAGAGCAGATCGGGGAAGCGATCCAGGCTCACGATCCCGACATCTCGGACGGCGATGCGAAAGACAGGTCTATCGAGCTACTCAAACTCGTGGGCGTTCCCAACGCCGAGGAGCGCTACTCGCAATACCCGCACGAGTACTCGGGAGGGATGCGACAACGAGCGATGATCGCGATGGCCATCGCCAACCAACCTTCGGTTCTGATCGCCGACGAGCCCACCACGGCTCTTGACGTCACGATCCAAGCTCAGATCCTCGAAGCGCTCAAGACCGCGCAACGCGAGACGCAAGCGGCAACGATCCTGATCACGCACGACCTCGGTTTGATCGCAGAGATGGCCGATCGTGTGGTCGTCATGTACGCCGGGCATGTCGTCGAGACCGGTGACGTTGAAACGATCTTCCATGAGCCTCGCCATCCCTACACGCTCGGTTTGATGGACAGCCTTCCTCGCGTTGAGCTCGAGCACTCGGCTCTGCGGCCCATCCCTGGCCAGCCACCCAGTCTGATCAATTTGCCGTCGGGATGCCCGTTCCATCCGCGCTGCCGTCTGTATCAGGGCCGCGAGATCTGTCGCGATCAAAATCCGCCGCTCGAGCCCAACGAAAGACCGGATCACTTGTCCGCATGTCATTTCTCACACGAGCTGCGCGGTGCTAAGTCGCAAGTGGTCGAAGAGGCCGCGAGGACGATCTCGTGAGCACAGCCGAGGTAACGGAATCCATCCACCAGAGGGCCGATTCCGGCGAAGAGATCCTGCGGGTCGAGGGCCTCGTGAAGCACTTCCCGATCCGGGCAGGGCTCGTTCGCCGAGTGGTGGGAGAGGTACATGCGGTCGACGGCGTCAACCTGACGGTCAGGGCCGGCGAGACCTTGGGCATCGTTGGCGAATCGGGATGCGGCAAGACGACCGTGGCACGAACCGTCATGCGGCTTCACGAGCCCACCGGCGGAAGGATCATCTTCCGTGGTGCCGACATCACCGACCTGCCCCGCAAGCCGATGCGAGCCATCCGGCGAGAGATGCAGATCGTCTTCCAGGACCCGTTCGCCTCTTTGAACCCCCGGATGACGGTCCGCGAGATCGTTGCCGAGCCGCTCCGCATCCACGGTCTATATAAGGAGCGGGGGGGCCGGGAGAAAGTCGCCGAGCTCTTGAGACTCGTCGGCCTGAATCCCGAGCACGGCAACAGATTTCCTCACGAGTTCTCGGGAGGTCAGCGGCAGCGCATCGGATTCGCCAGGGCCCTGGCCTTGAACCCGCAGCTCCTGGTACTGGACGAGCCGGTCTCGGCCCTCGACGTCTCGATCCAAGCCCAGGTCATCAACCTCCTGGAGCAGATCCAGGACGAGCTCGGCCTCGCCTACATCTTCATCGCCCACGACATCTCGGTGGTCCGCCACATCTCAGACCGGGTTGCCGTCATGTATCTGGGCAAGGTCGTCGAGACCGGGACTACAGAAGACGTGTTCGAGCGACCGAGCCATCCCTATACGCAGGCGTTGTTGTCGGCGGCCCCCGTGCCCGATCCCATGCTGCGCGGTAAGCGGCAACGGATCGTTCTGACCGGGGATGTGCCGAGCCCGGTCGACCCCCCTTCGGGGTGTCGCTTCCGTACCAGATGCTGGAAGGCCCAGCCCGTCTGCGCGGAGGAGGAGCCCCTCCTGGTGGACCGAGGCCAGGGCCACCCGAGCGCTTGCCACTTCGCCGAGATCGCCCGGGT
>JBHELU010000221.1:0-3562 GCA_046262955.1 Actinomycetota bacterium
CTCTTTCTCGAGACCCGAAACTCCACCGTGCACCAAAAGCTTCATTGGGGGCCGAGCGTACGATGCGTAGGTGGCGATCTACGTGGTGTCAGACCTGCACGGCGCGCAAGATCGCCTGCGCAAAGCGCTTCCGGAGAGCGCGACGTTGCTGCTTCTGGGCGACCTGGTCAACTTGATCGACTACATCACCAAGACCGGGATCCTCTACGAGGTCTTCTCTAGAGAAGCGGTCGACAGAGTGTCGGATCTCAGAGCTAAAGGCGATTACGAGGGCGCACGCGAAGTGATCCGCGCCAGGGCCGAAGGCCGGGACGACGAGATCCGAACCGAGATCGGTCGCCGCGTAGCAGAGGAGTACGAGGCCGTCTTTGCCGCTCTGCCAGATCCCACCTATCTCATCCTCGGCAACGTCGATTCGCCTCCACTTGCCCAAGCGCTTGCGGAGCGGACCCCGGCGGTCACTTTGGTGGACGGCCGGGTCCTCGAGCTAGAAGGCGAGAGGTTTGGCTTTATCGGTGGGGCCTTGCCGACGCCGCTGCACGTGGCGGGCGAGGTGACCGTGGAAGAGATGAAAGCCAAAGTCGAAGCACTCGACGGGGTAGACGTCTTGTGTTCGCACATCCCTCCGGCGGTTCCGGAATTGTGCTTCGACACGCTTGCCGGCAAGGCCGAGAGAGGCAGTGAGGACCTCCTTAGATACATCAAAGACGTCCAGCCTCGAAGGGCCTACTTCGGCCACGTTCACCAGCCCCTCGTGTCGGCCATGCACGTCGGCCGAACTCTGTGCGTCAACGTCGGCTACTTTCGCAGCACCTGTAGGGCTTTCCCACACGATCGGTGATTGCGGAGTGGGGGATCCAAATGGCAGAGAGCGTCAAGGACACCATCGACGTCAAGGCAGCTGCACAAGAGATCTTCGAGGTGGCAACGGACTTTGCCGCCTACCCCGACTGGAACTCAGACATCAAGGAAGTAGAGGTCAAAGAAACGGATGACGAAGGCAGGGCGACGAAGGTGTGGTTCAAGGTCGATGCTCGAGTGAAGACGGTGACGTACACGCTGGGCTATGACTATTCGGACGCGCCCGAGAGATTCTCATGGGATCTCATCGACGGTGACGTCAAGGAGCTGCGCGGTTCGTACTCATTCGACGAATTCGACGACGTGACTGAGGTGGCGTACGAGACCTCGATCGACCCGGGTTTCAAGTTGCCCGGGTTCCTCAAGCGACAAGCCGAGAAGCAGATCGTTCGCGGTGCTCTGAACGACCTGAAGAAGAGGGTCGAATCGAGTTGAGCATGCGCGTCATCCTGTTCACCGGTAAGGGAGGGGTCGGCAAGACGACCTGTGCATCTGCCACCGCGCTGCAGATCGCAGCGGCCGGACACAAAACATTGCTCATGTCTACGGACCCCGCTCACTCGATCGCGGATGCGTTCGACGTCGAGCTGTCGAGTGAGGCATCTGAGGTCGCCCCAAACCTTTGGGCCGAGCAGATAGATCCGCAGAAGAGGCTGGAGGAGAACTGGCGCGAGATCCAGCAGCACGCGGTAACAGTCTTGAATTGGGCCGGTCTTGCCGAGGTCGAAGCAGAAGAGTTATCGATCATCCCCGGCTTGGACGAGCTGTTCGCTCTCGCGGACGTTAAACGTCACCACGACGACGATCCGTACGACGCGCTGGTGATCGATTGTGCTCCGACCGGTGAGACCCTGCGGCTGTTGTCGCTGCCGGACATCATCCAGTGGTACATGGAGCGGATTTTCCCGATCGAGCGCCGGGTGATGGGTGCGCTTAGACCCGTCGCCAAAAGGATCACGTCGCTTCCGCTTCCCGACGACAACGTCTACGCCGCGGTCCGGAGGTTCTACGACAAGCTCGACGGCGTGCGCCGCGTCCTTACCGACTCCAAAGACACTTCAGTCAGGTTGGTGGTCAATCCCGAGCGCATGGTGATCGCCGAGGCACAGAGAACGTTCACCTATCTCAGCTTGTTCGGCTACAGGGTCGATGCGGTGATCGCAAATCGACTCTTGCCCGATGAGATAACGGACCCTTACTTCGCAAGGTGGAAGCAGCTCCAGGCCGAACACTTGGCAACGATCAATGCTTCGTTCCATCCCGTTCCGGTTCTCACCGCGCGGCTCCACGACACGGAACTGAGCGGAGATCGCGCTCTTCGGGGTCTGGGGGCCGAGGTCTACGGGGATCTGGATCCGGCCGCCGTCCTGCACGATGACGACCCCATGTCGATCGTCAAGGAAGGTGATGACTACCGGCTGATCCTGCGCCTTCCCCTTACTTCCAAGGAGGACCTCGATCTGTCCAGCAAGGGAGACGAGCTTTTCGTCAAAGTTGGGCATTACAGGAGGACGGTCATGCTCCCAAAGGTGCTGGCCGCCCGGCAGATAGCGTCGGCTCGTCTCGATAGGGAGCGCTTGGAGGTAGTTTTTCAGCCCCAGCCATGAGTGATCCCGAGCGCGCAGCCCGCTACAGCGACCTTTTCGAAGACTCCCATAATCATGGGTCCGACTGCGCGTACTGCCCGATCTGTTCGGCGATCGCAGTGGTTCGCAAGACGCGACCCGAGGTGCTCGACCACCTCGCGATCGTCGCTAAGGAGCTCGTCGCCGTCGCAGGCCTCCTGCTTCAAGAGGCCGAGGGCGTCATCGGCGCGACCGGTGACGAGACCGAGCAGCAATCGAGCGGCGCGAAGATCCGCCGGATAGATGTCGGTTGATGATCCTGTGAGCAGCGCGCTTTCTGCGATCGGCATAGACATCGGGGGCACCGGCGCAAAGGGTGCCGTTGTCGATCAGACGGGCGAGATTTTGGTCCGGGCCGAGCGCCCGACAGATCCCACTGCCGGAACCAAGACGATCCTTTCCCTTGCGGACGAGTTGCTCGACGCAGCGAAGGATGCCGCGCAAGTGGTTGCCATCGGTGTGGGGGCTGCCGGATTCATCAATTTCGATCGCGGCTCGGTGTTGTTCTCGCCCAACCTCGTTTACGACGATCCGCACATCGAACAAGCCGTCAAGGCACGCTTTGGCCTGACCTGTGCCGTCGACAACGACGCAAATGCAGCCGTGTGGGGCGAGCGCACTTTTGGATCCGTTCGTGGGCTCGACAACGTCGTGATGCTGACGCTCGGCACCGGGATCGGCAGCGGAATCATCGTGAACGGGGAAATGATGCGCGGTTCGACCGGCGCGGGGGCCGAGCTCGGACACATCGTCGTGAACCCGGATGGGCCGGAATGTGGCTGTGGGTTGAAGGGATGCTTGGAGCAATTCGCGTCCGGTCGTGCCATCCAGCGGGAAGCCACGCGAGCTGTCGAAAACGATCCAACGTCCTCGATCCTTGACATCGCCGACTCACCTGGGGCGATCACCGGCAGCGATGTAGCAAGAGCAGCGCGCGAGATGGACGAGACCGCTCGCTCGATCCTGCGCAGAGCCGGCACCTGGTTGGGCATCGGTCTGTCGAACATCGCAAACATCTTCGATCCCGACGCGATCGTTCTGAGCGGCAGCGTCGCGGACGCGGGCGAGCCCTACCT
>JBHELU010000222.1:0-11400 GCA_046262955.1 Actinomycetota bacterium
AACCCTAGCGCCGCGCCGCCAACGGCGAGCGGGAGAGGCGTTTAGCCGTCGAGCTCAGGAGCCAGCTGCATGCCCAAAATCGCGGCCCCCGCGGCGCTTCCACCCATCAGCAAAGCTCGGATCGGCGGGAGCTTTCGGAACGACAACGCGGCGTTGATCGCGTCCAGCAGATCGCTGAGGGCAGCCGCCTCGATCCACCCGCGGACCGGTTTGTCGTTCCCGAGCGCGAGTAGAGCTCCCAATCCCAAAACAAAATCGCGTCCACCCATCCCACGAGAGGCGACGATCGCGGCCGGGCTATCCGCTCCTTGTGACGACCATGCTTTGGCAGTCTTCGTTGGCATGAGGAACAAGAGCGCACCCAGCGCGACGCGCGCACCGGACAGCAACGTCGCTACGTCGCGAGCGTCTAGATCGTAGTCATCCCACTTCATCGGCGAGCGCCCTCCTTATCAGTTCGCGGTCGTGCTCCCATGCGAAATCGAGATCGTCCAGCTCGTCCAGAGTTACCCAACTGACCGCAGCAACATCGTCCGCCGGCTGAGGCTCACCCGACACCCAACGCGCTTTGAAGCCCAGCGCCAGCACGAAGTCCCCTTCATCTCCATACGTGTGCGCGACCGCCGACAAGCAATCTCGAATGCCGGCATCGACTTCGATACCCAATTCCTCGCGCACCTCACGCTTGAGCCCGTCGATCACTTGCTCTCCTGGGGCAAGGAACCCTCCGGGAACGTCCATCCGGCCCTTCTCGGGCTCACGTGCCCTGGTCGCGACGAGTGCTTTTCCGTCCCTCACGATCGCGGCGCCCGCCGTGGGAGCCGACGACTGATACCAGGTGCGATCGCACTTAGGACAGAGCTTGCCGCCTTCGTGGTCGCGGGCGAGCAACCGCGTTGCATCTGCGGGACAGAAATCGAAGGGTCTCAACGCTCGCGAGAGGGGGCCGCGCGACGGCCGCGTTCGGCTTCTTCGAAACGAGCCAGTGCGAAAAGTAGGTCGGAAACGCGATTCAAATAGCGAAGGATCTCGGGGTCCGGCACCAGCCCGTCCCGGTTCAATGAGACCGCTTGCCGCTCGGCCCTGCGGATCGTCGATCGGGCGAGATCGAGTCCCGCCGAGCCCATCGTCTCGCCGGGAAGGATGAACTCCTCGGGCAAGGGGTGCTCGTCCACCAGGGCGTCGATCTCTTTCTCTGCGCGCTCGGTCATGTCCGGCGTCACCTTCGACACACCAGGTTTGAGCTTCTCCTGGTTCTCGTCGGCGGTCGCGAGCTGCGCACCGACGATGAACATCTCGCGTTGCAGACGAACGATGATCTCTTCGACTTTGGGTGACAGACCTCCGGCACGAGCGATGCCCAACGCCGAAACGGTCTCGTCGAGAGTCCCGTAGACGTCGGTGCGGGCATCGTCCTTCGCGACGCGGCCCCCATAAAGCAGGCCCGTCGTCCCGTCATCACCTTTACGTGTGTAGATGCGAACCACAAGACGACCCTAAGACGGATGCGAAGAGCTAGTGGCTGTGCGAGTGAGTGCCGTGCATGGACCCGCCGATCAAAGGCAGGCTGATCCTCTTGGGCGCACGGGGCCGTGGCGGTAGCAGGTTCACCAGTTCCTTCGCCGCTTGATCCAAAGCTTGCGCGACATCGGTGTCCGGCTCCTGCAAAACGATCGGCGCGCCGGCATCGGCGAGCTCGGTCAGGCGTGGGTCCATCGGGATCTCTCCAAGCAGAGGCACGCCCAGTCGGTCGGCCAGGCTCGCCCCTCCGCCCGATCCGAAGAGCCGGTACTCCTTGCCGTCGTCGCCACGGAAATAGGACATGTTCTCGACCACGCCGACGACGTTCAGGCCCGTTTTCTCGGCCATGAAGCCGGCGCGTTGCGCAACCTTCTCGGCTGCTGCTTGCGGCGTCGTCACGACGATCATGCTGGCGCCGGGAAGGAACTGCGCGATCGAGATCGACACGTCGCCGGTCCCCGGCGGCAAGTCGACCAGCAGATAGTCGGGCTCGTCCCAGTGCACGTCCGAGAGGAACTGCTGAAGAGCTTTGTGGAGCATCGGCCCCCGCCATACGACCGGGTTCTCTTCGGACGTGAATAGACCGATCGAGACGACCTTCACTCCGAAGACATCGGGCCGCATGATCATGTCCTCGACCACGGTGGGACGCTCGTGCACGCCCAGCATGCGAGGGATCGAGAATCCCCAAACGTCGGCGTCCAGCAGTCCCACCGAATGCCCGAGTTTGCTCAAAGAAGCGGCAAGGTTGACGGTCGTCGTGGACTTACCGACGCCGCCTTTGCCTGAACCGATCGCGATCACCTGCGTCGAGGAGTCTGACCGAGCGAAGGGCGACGTGCCCTCTTCCCTCAGGCCCCCGACCAAGGAGCGACGCTCTTCTTCGGTCATCGAGGTCAGCTCGACTTCAACCCGGTCGACTTCCGGGAAACTCTCTTTGATCTTGGCCGGGATGACGGTCTGGAAGTAGTCCTTCAAAGGACAACCGGGGATCGTCAGCGCGATCAACGTTCTGACGTTGGAACCCTCGATGGCGATATTCCGCACCATATTGAGCTCGTTCAGACCGCGATGGAGCTCCGGGTCCTGGATCTCTCCTAGAACCTCGGAGATCTGGTCTTGGGTGGGCATTGCCATCGGCAGTTATCTCCAGGTGTCGAGCGTGAGTTACCTAAGGGTAAGCGACCGGTAATGGGCGCTAGACAAGGAGTCTGAGCGCATCTGGGACGACGCTCATCTCCGCCTGCTCCCATTCGCCGATGAAATCGCCGTCGACCTGAACCGCAGTGGGGTGATCCGCCCTCCACGAGGCTCGCTGAAGATCGTGGTGGTACCCGGCCGTCTTCCAGTTGACATGCGAACGACTCACGAATAACGCGTAGACGATCCGGGGGATGTCGACGGTGCGCAGTTTGTTCAAACTGAAGATGTCCAGGCCTTGATCGAGTGACGCCTGCGGGCACACATCAACCGGCCATTTCCTGAAGTAGGTAAAGGGTCGGCCGTTGCAGCAGACCGCCAGCAAGACCCGTTCGGCTCCTCCGTCGGTCTGGAGTGTGATGAAGGGTTCGGCACCTCGGTACCGCTTCATGGCGAGACGCAATGCGCTGTCGATGAACGACCATTCCGGGCGCTGTCTCTTCATATCCGGGTTCTCTTCGATGCGGCGCACCACTTCGGCATCGAGACCAACGCCGGACGAGAACAAGAAGTAACGCGGGGCTTTCGTTCCTGCGAGCTGCAAAGAGCCGAGCGGGACCGTTCTGGTGCTCGTCGAGCGAAGCTTGCCTGCAACCCACGCGGTGGCTTCGACCGCGTCGGCGGGAACTCCGAGGGACCGCGCCGCAACGTTGGTACTCCCACCGGGGATCGTCCCGAGCGCAACGTCGCTCCCAACTAGACCTTGCATGGTTTCGTTGATCGTCCCGTCTCCGCCGAATGCGATCACTGCGTCGAAGTCTCTATCGCCGGCATCGCGCGCGAGTTCGGTAGCGTGATTCCTAGACGCGGTGTCTGCAACCTCGAGTTTGAAATCGGCAGCCAAAGCCTTCGCGATGACTTCCTTCGTCCGCGCCGACACCGTGCGCGCCCGGGCGTTGACGATCAGCAGCACCTTCTCCATTGGGCCGCCATGCTAGCGAACGGCTATCCTGCCGCCGTGGACTTCGAGTTCGAGCACCGCATCGAAGCGGAACTGGACCAGGTCGTCGAGACCATGCTCGATCTCGACTTCCAAGCCTCCCTTAGCCCGATCGGACGTCTCCGCGACCGGACCGTCTTGGACCAGGTCGAAAAAGACGGCGGACAAGTCGTAAGACGCACCCGCTGCGTGCTCGACATGGACTTCGGCGGGATGGCAAAGAAGTTCCTCGGCGATGCAGACCCGGCCTGGGTCGAGACGGCCGTGTGGCATCCCGATGAGTCCACGTGGAAGTGGAGCGTCGAGCCTGAGGTCGCGAAAGAGCTCCTGTCCGCCGACGGGGTCGTTGAATTGGGGGAGGACGGCAACAGATGCGGCCGGACCGTCCGGGGGCGGGTTCAGCTCAGGGTCCCCATCTATGGGAGCCGGATCGAGCCGCACATAGTCCAGGGCCTGAAAGATGCTTACGACGAAGAGGTCGAGCGCATCGAGAAGTGGCTCGCAGGTCGGTAAATCCTTTTTTCGCGCCTTCATCCGGCGCGAAGTCCCTGCTTAACGCGGCCGTTACAACCGCGAAATGCCGGAGAAACGGCGCCTCGTTAGGGTGACCACGCCGATGAGAACTCGGCTTCTTTTTCGTTGAGCAACACATAGAGGAGGAGCGAATGCCAGAGCCTTCCGACGCGTTGAAGCTGGGACGCCAGAACAACGCTCAGTTCTTCGACATCCGGTTCTCGGATCTGCCGGGGCTCATGCAGCACTTCACGCTGCCGATCGAAGAGCTAACAGAAGAGTCGTTCGAAGAGGGATTCGGGTTCGACGGCTCGTCGATCCGCGGGTTCCAAGAGATCCAGGAATCCGACATGATCCTGGTGCCCGATCCGGACACCGCGATCATGGACCCGTTCCGTCAGCACCCGACGCTCGTGATGAATGCGTTCGTCAAAGATCCGGTAACGGGTGAGTTCTATTCACGTGACCCGCGCTACGTAGCCCGCAAAGCCGAGGACTACCTGAAGGGCACCGGGATCGCGGACACGGCTTACTTCGGACCGGAAGCAGAGTTCTACATCTTCGATTCGATCCGGTTCGACCAGAACCAGCACTCCGCCTACCACTACATCGGTGCGGTCGAAGGCGTGTGGAATTCGGGGGCCGAAGAAGGCGGCAAAAACCTCGGCTACAAGCCTCGCTACAAAGAGGGTTACTTCCCGACTCCGCCGATGGATCACTACCAAGACATCCGCTCCGAGATGGTGCTTACTCTCAAAAACCTAGGCATCCCGGTAGAAGTTCATCACCACGAGGTGGGTACCGCAGGGCAAGCGGAGATCGACATGGGCTTCGCGCCGTTGTTGCAGATGGCCGACCGGTTGATGCTCTACAAGTACGTCGTCAAGAACGTCGGTCTGCAGCACGGCAAGACCGTCACCTTCATGCCGAAGCCGATCTTCCAGGACAACGGTTCGGGCATGCACGTGCACCAGTCACTGTGGCGCGAAGACGAGCCATTGATGTGGGACGAGCTCGGATACGCGCAGCTGTCCGACACGGCTCGCTACTACATAGGTGGATTGCTCAGTCACGCGCCGGCACTGCTTGCGCTGTGCGCGCCGACGACCAACTCTTACAAGAGGCTGGTGCCGGGATATGAGGCGCCCGTGAACCTCGTTTACTCGCAACGCAACCGTTCTGCGGCAGTCCGCATCCCGCTGTATTCGAAGTCACCGAAATCGAAGCGCATCGAGTTCCGTTGCCCGGACCCGTCGTGCAACCCTTACCTCGCGTTCCCTGCGTTACTGATGGCAGGCCTCGACGGCATCCGCAACAAGATCGAGCCGCCCGAGCCCGTCGACTAGGACCTCTACGAGCTGCCGCCGGAGGAGCTTGCCGAGGTACCGCAGGTTCCCGGCTCGCTCGACGCGGCCCTCGACGCGCTCGAAGCCGATCACGACTTCTTGTTGGAAGGTGGAGTGTTCACATCCGACGTGATCGAGCATTGGATCGATTACAAGCGCGTGCGCGAGGTCGACGAGCTTCGTCTGCGCCCCCACCCGTGGGAGTTCTACCTGTACTACGACATTTAGCCGCAAGCGGTTCAAGTAACCGTGTCAGACACAGCGGCGTGGCGCGATGCGGGAGAGGCGTGGGGGCGACGTGCACTGGACTGGGCGTACCTCGTCGAGCCGTCGTCGCTTCCCGCTTACGAAGCCGTGTTGGAAAAGCTCGATGTCAGCGACGGGGTGCGATTGCTGGACATCGCCTGTGGCTCCGGCCTCGCCTCCCGCGTCGCGTGGAAGCGCGGCGCGAGCGTCGCGGGTCTCGATGCATCGGAATCGCTCGTCGAGATAGCCTGCGCTCGAACACCCCAAGGAGACTTTCGCGTGGGCGACATGTTCAACCTCCCATATGGCGATGCGGAGTTCGATGTCGCGACGAGCTTCAATGGCATCTGGAAGGGGTGCGAGCAGGCCCTCAGCGAAGCACATCGGGTTCTCAGGGCCGACGGCCTCATCGGGCTGACGTTCTGGGGGAGCTACGAAAAGATGGGCCTTCTTCCCTACTTCGCAAAGTTGCTCGAGCTGTCCCCATCCGATCACGCGACCGCGACGATCGAAGAGGGCGACACAGGCCGCGTCGGCGTGGTCGAAGAAATGCTGGGCGCGACGGGCTTCGAGGTCCTACAACGCGACGCCGTGACCGTTATCAACGAATGGCCGGATGTCGATATCGCTGTTCGAGCTTGCCTCTCGGGCGGGCCCGCAGCCCCGGTTATCGCTGAAGTTGGCGAGCAGCGCTTCCGAACCGAGATCGGCGAGATTTTTGGTCAGATGTGCGACGACAGACTGGGCATCCGCGTCAGCTCGGAGCTCGGCTTCATTCTCGCGAAAAAGTCTGGGTAGCCCCGATGAGTCCGGCTGGGGCGGCAATCATCGTTGCAATATCGCTCGCACTCATTCTCGTGATGGCCGGGAACAGCCGGGAAGGCTTCAAAGCAGTGCGCTCGATAGCCCTCGTCGCGGGAGTGGTGATCGTGCTCGCCGCGGTGATCGGCATCTTGATCCACCGCTGACAGAAAATCAGCCGTAGATCGTTGCTTCAGCGATCTTGCGAGCTCGGCGCGTGACCTTCAGGAATTCCTCTTCGACCTCTTGTCGCGGGGCCTCGACGAATCCGAGAGCGATGCCCAACGCCTCGAGATCCTCCGGTTTGGTCGGGAACAGGTCGACGGGTTTTCCGGCCATGAAGAAAAGACGGTTTCGGGCGCGAGCGAGGAACGAATACGCCTCGAGGAGCCAAGTCGCTTCATCTGATCCGAGCAGCTCGGCGGACCGCGCCGCTTCGATCGCCTGTGTGGTCGACGTCGTGGTCAGGTCGGAGACTGAATGCCCGAAACGAAGTTGGAGCACTTGGATCGCGAACTCGACGTCGGACATGCCACCGGGGCCTAGCTTGATGTGTCGGCGCGGATCCGCGCCGCGGGGGATGCGTTCTTTCTCCATCCGTGCCTTCATGTGACGGATATCTGCGAGGGATTGGTCTGACGGGCCGGCGGAATAGATGCGGGAGCGCGCAGCCTCGAGGAACTCAGCCCCTAGATGTTCGTCACCGGCAACGACCCGAGCTTTGGTCAGTGATTGGAACTCCCACGTCTTGGCCCACCTGTCGTAGTACTCGGCGAAGGACTGCAAGCTCCTCACGAGGGGGCCGGATTTCCCTTCGGGCCGCAGCGCGGCGTCGATCCGAAATGCCTGCCCTTCGGGGGTGACTTCGCCGATCGCCTTCATCAACGCTTCGGCCGTGCGTTCCAACTGCTGAGCATCACCCCGGCCGACGAACATGACGTCGATGTCCGACGCGTAATTGAGCTCGCGGCCCCCGAGTTTGCCCATACCGATCACCGCCAGCGAAGCGTCGGGCTGCAGCGCGGCCTGAACGCACGCGTCTGCCAAGTCGGCAAGCGACGCGCCGACTTGATCGATCTGCGCAGTCCCTGCGATGTCCGCAAGCGCGGTACGCAGTAGCTCCTTCCGCTTGAAGCGGCGGAGTCCATCCAAGCGTTCTTCGGGCGCGCGCCACTCGAGCGAAGCTTTCGCTTCGTGGATGAGCCGGTCGCGATCCTTGAGCTCGCTCGGCCCCCGTGGATCGGCGATCGTTCCGATCTCTTCGGGAACGTGAACCAGAACCTGGCCCAAGAGTTTGCCACTGCCCAAGACTCGAGCCAGGAACTCCACACCCGGTGGGTTGTCGCGCAGCGCGCCGAGGATATCGACCCGCGTTTCGAGCGATTCACCCAAGACGAGGAACTGGAACAATCCCTCGTCCGGCAAAGGAGTGTTCGCAAGGAATCGCAACAACGCCGGAGTGATAACGCGGAACAAACGTGCTCGTCGCGACGTGCCCGACACGAGACCCGTAAGCGTTCGTGTGGCCCGTTCGACATCGCGGAATCCCAGAACGCGCAGCCTGTCCCTTAAAGCATCTGACGAAAGTCGCTGGCCACCGGGTTCGGCCAGGGATTCGATCATCGGGCGGTAGAAGAGCTTCTCGAATCGCGTACGTACGTCGGTCAGAACTGATTGGTGCGCCGCGTAGAACCGAGCGGCCGCGCTTTCGGAGGGGGTGTCGTGGAATCCCATAACGCGTGCGAGACGCGCTCGGCCCTCTTCATCCGACGGCAGGTGGCGCACGCGACGCTCTTGCCACAACTGAAGCCGGTGCTCTACGGCACGCAGCCACCGATACGCAACTGCAAGGCCTGCGCCATCGTCCTCGGCGACGTAACCGCCATCCACCAGCGAACTCAGCGCGTCGAGGGTCCGCCCGCTGGTTACGGAGCCGTCTGCGCCTCCGTGAACGAGTTGCAAGAGTTGTACCGAGAACTCGATGTCACGGATCCCGCCCGGACCCAACTTCACGTCTTCTGCTTCCGGCCCGCGAGTTCGGCGGGCGGTGCGCTGTGCGTGCTCTTCAACGCGCTGCTTCATCTTTCTTATCTCGCCCACGCGCTCGGGATCCACTTCGGCAGGGAAGACGAACGCTCGCGTCTCGCCGACGAACCTGAGGCCGACTTTGAGCTCGCCGGCGGCGGCGCGCGCTTTGATCAAGGCTTGGAACTCCCAGGGCTTTGCCCACTTCCGGTAGTACTGAAGGAAGCCCTCGCGCGAGCGCACCAGAGGTCCGTTGCGGCCTTCGGGTCTCAGGTTGGTGTCGATGATGTATGGCTGGCCTTCCGGCGCGAACTCACCAAGCGACCGGAGAACCCCCGACGCAGCCTTGATCGCGTCCGGCGTCTCGGCATCGGACATGAACATGAGATCGATGTCGGACACGTAGTTGAGCTCGCGTCCGCCGAGCTTTCCCATCGCGATGACCGCGAGCCCCACATCGGGGCCGCCGCTGTCGTCACATGCGACCGCCAGACATGCATCGGCAAGGTCGGCCAGGGATTCTGTGACTTGTTCGACAGTGGCCTCGCCCGCCAGATCTCGGGCAGCGATCTGTAGAACCCGCCGCCTCTTCGCACGGCGAAGCCCGCCCATGCCCTCTTCTGAGTAGGCGGATCGCATCGCTCGGAGATAGCCGTCGCGATCCGGAAGGGCCCCCTCGGCGAGCGCAAGCGCTCCGGCCGCCGGGTCGGACGTGTAGAGCTCGTACAGCGTCTTGCTGGCGGCCTCGATCGCGGCCGCGCGGGGGTGGTTCGAGATGCCTGTGGCCATCAGCCCAGGCCCCGGCCGGCGGGCCTTCTCCACTTTCCCATTTCCTCCTGCTTGTCTCGCCGACAAAAAGAGGGGGGTCCTTTTTTGGCTCTCGCGCGACACGCGACGCTCGGATGTCGGCTACGGTGCGTGACCATTGCACCCAGACATGGTGCCCCGGGCCCACAAAGAGGGCCCATCGGAAAGCGGTTCGTTCCCAGTGACGCGGGCCATACAGGCGGAACTGAACCGGCCGTAGGTAGGACCCGGCGAGGGCTTCCCCGTGCATCTCCCTCGTGCCGCAGAAAGGCCATGACCGGGCGGGTCCTCGCTACAGGGAGGTGAGAATGACCGGTAGCTCCACTCGTGTACCGGCAGTTTTCTGGAAGTTTGCGGCAAGCCTGGTCCTTGCCGTGATCGTGGCAGCAGCAGGATCCACCCCAGCCCTCGCGGGTTACGACTACCCCCAGCGCCGACCCAGCAAGACCGACCACGAGCGCAGGGTAGTGACTCACCGAGCTCGATCCCAGGCGGGAGCGCCATACCGCTCGGGGGGAAGCTCTCCTTCCGGTTTCGATTGTTCCGGCTTCACGCGGTGGATCTTCGAAGGACACGGAGCCAACCTGCCACATTCGGCCGCCGCTCAGTTCAATCTCGGGAGCCGGCACGGCTACAAGAGGGTTTGGAACCGAGGCCGCCTCAAAGTTGGCGACCTGGTCTTCTTCAACACCAACGGCTACAGCGTCAGTCACGCGGGCATGTACGTAGGTCAGGGGCGCTTCATCTCGTCGACCTCGTCTAGTGGCGTACGCGTGAACTCGATCTACGACAGGTACTACTGGGGGAGTCGCTACGTCGGTGCAACGAGGCTTCCGGTCTTCATCGACAAGAGCAAGCCGCGGCCTCGCCACAAGCACCACGCGCATCATCATCACAAGCCCAAGCCGTCGTGGCATCGAGGCAAGCGAGGCTGGCGAAACTGAGCGCGATCTACAGGATCGGTAGGTACCGCGCCACCTCGTAGGGAGAAACGTACGACTTGTACTGATCCCACTCGCTGCGCTTGTTCCTGAGGAGATATTCGAATACTTGCTCGCCGAGCGTTTCGGCGACGAGCTCCGAGCTCTCCATCTCGTGCAACGCTTCGTATAGATCGTCAGGTAGCCGATCGATGCCTTTGGCACGCCTCTCCGGTTCGGTCATCTCGTAGATGTTGTCGGTCGCCTCGGGCGGTAGCTCGTAAGCCTCGTCGATCCCTTTGAGCCCGGCCGCGAGCATCACCGAGAAAGCCAAGTAGGGGTTGCACGCAGGGTCTGGTGACCGAAGCTCGATCCGGGTGGACTGATCCTTGCGCGGTTTGTACATCGGCACTCGGATGAGGGCCGAACGGTTGTGTCTTCCCCAGCACACGTACACGGGTGCCTCGGTTACCGGGAATCCCTGCTCGCTCACGAGTCGCTTGTACGAGTTGACCCACTGGTTGGTGATCAAAGTGAGCTCTCGGGCATGCACCAAGACGCCGGCGATGAAGGCCTTGGCGACCTTGGACAGGTGATACTCGTCCGAGGAGTCGTGGAACGCGTTCTGGTCGCCTTCGAAGAGCGAGAGATGAGTGTGCATTCCCGAACCGGGCATCTCCGTAGAAGGCTTCGGCATGAAAGTCGCGTACATGTCGCGGTGAGCGGCCATCTCCTTGATGACCAGCCGGGACGTCATCACCGAGTCGGCCATCGTCAACGCGTCCGCGTGTCGCAGGTCGATCTCGTGTTGTGAGGGAGCAACTTCGTGATGTGAGAACTCGACGGGGATGCCGAGTCGTTCCAGAACCGAGATCGCGTCGCGTCTCAAATCCTGTGCTGCGTCGAGTGGAGTGAGATCGAAATACCCTCCTGCGTCGAGCGGCGACGGATCTTCCAAGCTTTTGAAAAGGAAGAACTCCATCTCCGGGTGGACGTAGAACGTGAAGCCCATGTCGGCGGCCCGCTGCAGGTTGCGGCGCAGGACCTGACGGGGGTCGGCCGCGAAGGGTTGCGCGTCGGG
>JBHELU010000223.1:0-7576 GCA_046262955.1 Actinomycetota bacterium
CCATCGCGGCCCGCACGTCGTCGACCATGATGGTGGGCAGGTCGACCTCGGTCGCGCGGTCGGCGACGAGAGCCGCTGCGCCACCCCGCGCTGCTTCCGGCGCGTGAAGGTGCCCATCCGTTCGGGCACCTCGAACGCATAGGAACAAGGCACCTTCGGTGACGGCACGTGAGTCGAAAGCGAGATCGGTAACGACCGTCGACGGGTCACCGGCGATCTTCGCTTCGATCCCGGACACTTCTACGAGCTTGGCGAGCGTCGTTCCGGCTCGGGGTTCCGACATGTGATCGAGCCTAGTGGGGCCGGTTATGGGTCACCCCGACGGTCCCGGGCATCAGAAGCCGGACCCGGGGATCGATCCTTGCGTCGTAGACGGCTCCGATGCCGCCTGTTTTGCCGCATTCCCAGTAGGAGCCACCCCGAGATGGCGGAGAGCGAACTGGGCGATGGCTTGGAAGGTGGGGGCCGCGGTGTAGCCACCCCAGATCGGTGTCGGATCGTCCAACCTCACGAGCACGACGATGCTGGGATCCTCTGCCGGGGCGTACCCCACGAACGATGCTTCGTAGTTGTTCCCGTAACCGCCGCCGGGGAGCGGCTTCTGCGCGGTCCCGGTCTTGCCGGCGACGCGGTAACCCGGGATGGCGGCCGCGACGCCTGTGCCGTGCGTGACGACACCTTCCAAGATGTTCGTCATCTGGGCAGCCGTTTTGCGCGACACAACCCTGCGCGTTGCGGGGGGGGCAGCAGGATGCACGTGGCCGGCTGCATCGAGGGTGCCGTGAAGAAGCTTGGGCTCGACCCAGCGTCCACCGTTCGCAAGGCTTGCGTACGCAGTGATGAGTTGCATCGGAGTGACGGCAACACCCTGACCGATAGGGATGTTCGCGATCGACGATCCCGACCATTCGTCTTTGGGGATGACGATCCCGGCCGACTCGCCGGGGAAGTCGAGCCCGGTTTTGGAACCGAACCCGAACGCGCGCACGTAATGGTCGATCCGATCCTTGCCGAGCTTCAATCCGATCTCCACCGTTCCCACGTTCGATGACTGATCGATGATGTCTTTGACGCTCAGCGACTCGGTTCCGTGCCCTTCGGCATCGTGGATCGTTCGGTCGGCAACCTGTAACGAATAAGGAACGGTGAAACGAGTCCGCGGGGTCACGATGTGGCTTTGCAGCGCCCCCGACGCCGTGACGATCTTGAACGCAGACCCGGGCTCGTAGATGTCCGTCAGCGCTTGGTTGCGAAGATCCGCGTCGGGAAACGCTCCGGGATGATTCGGGTCGTAATCGGGAGCGTTCGCCAGAGCAAGGATCTCGCCCGTCGAAGGACGCATGACGATCGCGGTGCCGTCGAGCGCGTGGTAGCGCTGTACTGCGGAATTCAGCGTCAATTGCGTGAAGTACTCGAGCTCCTTGTCGATCGTCAGCAGCAGCGAGCGGCCGGGAACGGGCTCGGTCTCGCTGAACTTTGCTTGCGGTAGCGGACGGCCGGCAGGATCTTGTTCCAGCGTCATAGTGCCCGGCGTCCCCTGCAGGACATCGTTGTATTGAAGCTCCACTCCGGAGATCCCTCGCCCATCGATGTTCGTGAATCCGAGGATCTGCGAGGCGAGCCGCCCACCCGGGTAGTAGCGCTTCGGTTCGGCGCGGAGATAGATGCCGGGCAACTGCAAGGTCTTGACCTTGTCCGCCGTCTTCCCATCGAGCTGGCGCGCGATGTATCCAAAACGCGGCGACGTACCGTGCAAACGTTGTTCGACTACCGCGGGAGAAAGACCGAGTACCGGCGCGAGCTTGCGGGCCGTGCTGTGGATGTCGGTGACCATGGTCGGATCCGTGTAGACGGATTGCGTGTCGACGGAGATGGCAAGTGGACGACCGTTGCGATCGAAGATCGCGCCGCGGCGAGCCGGAAAGGACACGATGCGTTGCCGCTGACGCGCGGCCAGTCGCTCGTACGAAGATCGCTCGAGGATCTGCAACGTGAACAGCCGAGCGCCCATGGCACCGAAGGCAAGCACGAATAGAACGAAGAGCGCTACTAGTCTCGAGGGAGACCGCGAAGGCCTAGGGGCCGGGGGTCTGCCTCGGGGGGGCGGACGCCTTCTATTAGAACGAGGGGCCGGCTCTCGTCGAGCCGACCCACCCATCCTTCCGGTCCTGGCGCTGCGGGAGCGAGGTGGAGTCGTCAAGGGGTTCCGCCTACATCGACGCCATCCGCAGCGGCTTGGCCGGTGGCGGACAGATCGTCGGAGGCTGTTCCTATCGAAGGAGTCTTGTCGGGAGTGTGATGAACCGCGGCCACGATGTAGTTCACCACGGGCGGGTCGATCATCCCCAGCTTTGTGCGCGCGTAGCGCTCGATCCGGCCCGGGCTCTCGAGTCGTGCAGCTTGGAATAGCAGTTCCTCATGGCGCGACTCGGCCGTACTCATCTTCTTATTGAGATCGGACAGCCGAAAAGCAGATTGGGCGAGGACGATCTGCTCCATCAGCACACCGAAGATCACGGCCCCCGCGATGATCGCCGCTATCACGATCGCGGGCAGGTACCGACGGCTCGTGCTGCGATCGATCAGCGACCGAGCGCGCTTCTTACGAACCACGTGAAGACGAGGCCGGGCCGCGATGCTCTTCCGAGCGTTGGAGGCGCGGGCACTCATTTGCTTCTCGTTTCGGACCGTATGCACTGAGCAGCTCTGAGCTTCGCCGCCGATGCGCGTGGATTGCGGGCTTGCTCCTCCTCCGGCGGCCGGGCCGGGCGGCGCGTAAGGATCCTGATCGCCGCTTCGGCTCCGCAGGTGCAAATCGGGAAGTCGGGAGGACACGTGCACCCACGAGCTGCATCGGCGAACGCGTTCTTCACGATCCGGTCTTCTAAGGAGTGATACGAGATCACCGCGATGCGCCCACCCGGTGTCAGCGCATCGATAGCGTCGTTCACTCCCTTAGAGACGGAATCCAGTTCGTTGTTGACCTCGATCCGGAGTGCTTGAAAGGTCCGTCGCGCGGGATGGCCTCCGGTACGGCGGGTCGCTGCCGGAATCGCGCCCTTGACAACCTCGGCGAGCTCGGCCGTGGAATCGATCGGGCGCGCATGAACGATCGCCCGCGCGACTCGCGTCGCGAAGCGCTCTTCCCCGTACGTCCGGATGACGCGTGCAAGATCACGCTCTGCGTAGCCGTTCACGACGTCGTGCGCGGTCAGCTTCTGAGAAAGGTCCATCCGCATGTCTAGGGGCCCGTCGTTCCGGAAGCTGAAGCCACGCTCGGGGCGGTCCAGCTGGGGGGAAGAAACTCCAAGGTCGAATAGGACTCCTGCCACCGCCTCAATCCCGAGTCGTTCCAGGACGGCCGCGAAGCTCGCGAAGTCGTCACGTACGAAAGTGACCCGCGCCGCCTCCGATCCGAGGTTGGACCGAGCCGCATCCAGGGCTTGTTGATCGCGGTCGATGCTGACGACAGAGATCGCGGGAGCCGCATCGAGAAGGGCGTGTGTGTGTCCGCCCCATCCCAGCGTCGCGTCGACGACGACTCCCCCGTGTTCCAGCGCAGGGAGAAGGAGATCGACGACTTCGGCGCGAAGGACAGGTTCGTGTCCCGTGGAGCTACCGTCCATCGGCCCTCCTCGAGGTACATCGATCAGCGTCCCAGCGCGTGGGCCGCGATCGCGACCATGCCCAGGAACCCACCGACCGACGAACCGGTCAGGGCCAGCAGGATGATGCTCTGTCCGAGCTCCCGGGCCAACCCCTCGTTACCGGTTTGCTGTTGAAGTTTCACTGCCACCTCCTTAGAAGTTGAGTTCCTGGGCCAGCTCGTCGAGCCGTCCCTCATCGACCTTGGCCTGCTCCTCCGCCCACCGTTCGGGGCTCCAGATCTCTGCGTGGTCGAGCGCCCCGACGACTACGACGTCGCGGCTAACCTCGGCGTAATCGCGGAGGTTCGCCGGAACACCGATGCGTCCCTGACGGTCGACCTCGTCTTGATGAGCGCTGGCGGCGAGCGCCCGGACCACCGACCGCACGTTGGCCTGGCTGCGGCCCTGCTCCAGCAGGTCCTTCTCGAGCCGGGCCCAGCCCTCGGCCGAGTACATGCCGATGCAGCCGCCCATGTAGCGGATCAAGACGCACTTGTCGTCGGAGAACTCGTCTCGCATCCGGGACGGCACGATCAGCCGTCCCTTCGAGTCGATCGTGTGGCGGTATTCCCCGGTAAACGACAACTGGCTCCCCCGGCGCGGCTCCCCGGAGCTCCGTGTCGGCGCCTGGACGCAGGGCTAGGCGTTCCCTATCGCGCCCTTCTCCTCCACTTTGCTCCACTTAGCGGCATACTCTGACCCCCCCGCGCCCGTAAGTCAACGTAACTACGCGCAATTACGTACTTGTAATTCAGTCGTGCCTGGGACGGCGCTCGGGTCGACGCATCCCCTCGCGCCTTGTCTGCGAGCAGCTGAATAGCCACTACGGGACAGACGGTCCCGGAGGGGACCATCTGCAAGTAAGCGGGGCGGAAAGACCCCGAGCGAAGCGAGGCGCGGGCCCCGCTTAGCAGGAGCGGAGCGTGTCCCCGAGGGACCGTCTTGGTTCCGGAGTGGCGGGAGCTAGACGGTCAGGGCGGCGGGGAGGCGCAGGTACTGGCGCCAGTTGGGATCGACTCGGTCGACGGCGACCACGATCCAAACGCTTTCATGCGGGGCCCGGGGAGCCGTGCGCAGGCGGAGGCCCACGTCTTGGGGGTTGCGGTTCTCTTTGCGGGCGTTGCAAGGCCGGCATGCCGCGACGACGTTGTCCCACGTGTGGGTTCCCCCACGGCTCTTGGGACGACGTGGTCGACGTTCTCGGCCGGGCGGCCGCAGTACTGGCACTCGAAGTTGTCGCGGACGAAGACGGCCCGCCGGGACAGCGACGCGCGCGCCCGATATGGGACCTTCACGAAGTAATTGAGTCGGACGACGCTGGGAGCCTGCATCGAAACGTGCTCGGACCTGAAGATGTGGCCATTCGAGTGGATAACCTCGGCTTTGCCTTTCAGGGCAAGAACGAGCGCCCGCCGAACTGGCACCACGCACAGCGGTTGGTACGAGGCATTAAGTACGAGCGCTCTGCCCAAGGTCATTGAAGTATAGGGGCGCACTCCCGCAGATCTGGTGGTCCGGATAAGCCAGGACCGGTCTTAACATCGAGACAAATCGGGTGATCGCGCAACCGTTCCCGAAAAGAGGAGTGTTGGCCCACAAGCGTCCGACGTCACCTAGCGGTTGGCCTTTCCTCAAGCAACTCGCCCGGCGCGACGCGACCGCTCTCGGGGAAACGGCGTTCTCGCCCCGCACTCGATCCCTCGAGCCCCGCATCAAGGACGACGACGTCACGCGATCGATATGCCCCTACTGCGCTGTGGGGTGCGGACAGCTCGTTTATCACCGTGACGGCAAGATCACCGACATAGAAGGAGATCCCGACTCCCCCATCTCCGAAGGTTGCCTGTGCCCGAAGGGGGCCGCGACTTATCAGCTCGTCACCGGCTCGCATCGCGTTCATCAAGTGCTTTATCGAGCTCCGCGCAGCACCGAGTGGGAAGCGATACCTCTGGAACGCGCGATGGACATGGTTGCCGAACGCGCCAAGGACACGCGCGATCGGACGTGGCAGAACGTTTCACCCGACGGCAAACCGCTCCGCCGAACGCTCGGGTTTGCCCACCTCGGCGGCGCCACCCTGGATAACGAAGAGAACTACTTGATCAAGAAACTATTCACCGCGCTCGGCGCGATCCAGATCGAGAACCAGGCGCGCATATGACATTCGTCCACGGTCCCCGGTCTGGGGATCTCGTTCGGTAGAGGTGGAGCTACCACTTTTCAGCAAGACCTACAGAACTCGGATTGCATCGTCATCCAAGGCTCGAACATGGCCGAATGCCATCCGGTCGGGTTCCGGTGGCCCATGGAGGCGAAGAAGCGCGGGGCAACGCTCATCCACGTCGATCCGAGATTCACGCGAACGAGCGCGGTGGCCGACATCCACGTTCCCCTTCGCGCCGGCAGCGACATCGCCTTCCTCGGCGGTCTCATCAATTACGTGATCCAGAACGAGCGCTACTTCCGCGACTACGTGCTTGCGTACACGAACGCGTCGGCATTGGTCGAAGACGACTTCAAGGACACAGAAGACTTGCAAGGACTGTTTTCGGGTTGGGATCCCGAGAAAGGCCAGTACGACATCTCGTCATGGCAATACAAAGGAGTGCCGGTTGCTCCTTCGGCCGGACAGCGTGAGGAATTCTCGGGAGAGCCGATCTCCGATCGCGGCACTCAGGCCGGAGCCGAGCAGTTCGACCCCTCCCTCGAAGATCCGCGCTGCGTTTTCCAGATCCTCAAGCGCCACTACATCCGTTACACGCCCGAAGTCGTCGAAGAGATCTGCGGAGTGCCCAAGGGTCTCTTCCTCAAAGTGGCCGAGACGCTTTGCAAGAACTCCGGCCGCGAAAGGACGTCCGCGTTCTGCTATGCGGTCGGCTGGACGCAGCACACGATCGGCGTGCAGTACATCAGGACCGCGTCCATCCTTCAGCTTCTGCTGGGGAACATCGGCCGGCCCGGCGGAGGGATCATGGCTCTGCGAGGCCATGCTTCGATCCAAGGCTCAACGGACATCCCGACGCTCTACAACTTGTTACCGGGTTACCTGCCGATGCCCAAGTCGATCTACGACACCTCGTTGGAGAGATACATGCACTACAACGAGGCGGGGTCGGGGTGGTGGAGCGAGTTCCCCAAGTACGTCGTGTCTCTGCTGAAGGCATGGTTCGGCGATGCCGCCAGCGAGGGCAACGACTGGTGCTACGACTATCTCCCCCACCTCACAGGCGATCACTCGCATATGACCACTGTCGCCGACATGGCAGACGGTGACGTCGAGGGTTACTTCGTCATGGGCGAGAACCCCACCGTGGGTTCCATGAACGGCGCTCTCCATCGCAAAGGATTGCGAGCTGCAAAGTGGGTCGTCGTGCGCGATTTCGCGGTAACCGAAACCGCAGACTTCTGGCGCGACGCGCCCGAGATCAATCGAGGCGAGCTCCGGCCGGAAGATATCGACACGGAAGTCTTCTTCTTCCCGTGCGCGGCACACACCGAGAAGGACGGCAGCTACACGAATACTCAACGGCTGCTGCAATGGCACCACAAGGCTGTCGAACCGCCGGGTGACTGCCGCAGCGAGCTTCACTTCACCTATCACCTCGGCAAGCGCCTAAGAGACCTCTACGCGGGGTCGATGGAACTCAAAGACCGTCCGATCCTCGACCTCACTTGGGACTACCCGGTCCTAGGCCCCCGCGACGAGCCCGATGCGGAAGCGGTGCTGAAGGAGATAAACGGCTTCACCTTGGCGGACGGCAAACCCGTGGCTTCGTTCACCGAGCTCGCCGCGGACGGTTCGACCGCGTGTGGTTGCTGGATCTACTCCGGATCCTTCGCGGGAGGCATCAACCAAACGGCACGACGTAAGCCGGGCACGGAGCAATCGTGGGTCGCGCCCGAGTGGGCATGGGCGTGGCCGGCGAACC
>JBHELU010000224.1:0-14592 GCA_046262955.1 Actinomycetota bacterium
CCCCCGAGAGTTGACGCAGCAGATCGATGAGCTGTTTGCAGACTCGAACGAAATCGCCGGGGGCGTCGTCGTCTTGCAAGACGTCATCGAGAGGCATGTCCGACGCCCATGCGTGGATCCTGCCGGCGTACCCGGAGTCCGGCACCCTGGTCAGATCGATCCCCCGCTGCTCCTCGGCGTTGTGGATCTCTTGCCAGAGCTTCATCAGTCGACCGAGGGTCTTTCGGGTTGCGGCCGTAGGCATGGGCGTGTAAACGGAAGGCTCCGGTCCCCTGGCTTCGTAAACGAGCGTCGACGCGACGGCTGCGATTCCCGCGGGGTCGAGCTCTTGGAGTAGACCCCGCTCGACGGCTTCGGCTACGAGCAAGTCGGCCTCGTTGTAGATACGCGTCAGCAGTTCTCCCGTCGGCGTTAGCGACCATCCGTCGACATAGCCCAGCTCCTGTAAGACCTCGAGGACTCGATCGAATCTTCGGGAAAGGGTCGCCGTTCGATGAGAGATCCTTCGATCCAGATTTTTCAGCTCTCTTTCCAGCCGCGCAGCGCGGTCTGCAAAGTGAAAGTGACGCCCTCGCTCGGGACAGGTGTCAACGGGGTGTCGAGCGATCGCTCGTCTAAGCGCGCGCAACTCGTCTCGCTCTTCGGCGCTTCCGGGCTCCTCTACCTCGAAGGCGTCGAGATTGATCGCCTTCAGAGCCCGAGCAACATCTCTGCGCGCGGAGGGATCGCGGCTGTCGAATCGGCGCGGCACGTCGATCCGCGTGAGTCGGCGAGGAGGCTCGGGGAAATCTGCCGGGCCCAACCTCACCATGGATCGCTGCGTTGACAATGCAAGGAGCCGAGGACGTCGTTCGGCCCCCCCGGACGCCGCGTCGACGATCGCGTAGATGCCGCGTCTCTTTCCCGTCGGGATCTCGATCACGTCACCCCTGGCGAGCCCCGCGATCGCATCGGCGACCTGAGAGCGCCCACTTCTTCCCCGCGGCGAACCGCGGCTTTCGATCTTGCGCAGCCTGTCGACTAACTCGCGGTACTCGAGCACGTCACCTTTCTCGCACGTCATCCGCTCGTGGTACGTGGCGAGGTAAGCCTCGCTTCGCTCGCGTGTCTGCTCCAGCTTGACCACGTCGCGATCCGCTTGGAACTGACCGAACGACGAGTTGACGAGATGCTGAGCCTCCTCTCGATCGTAGGTGCGCACCAGGTTGACGGCCATGTTGTAAGAGGGCTGGAACGAGGACTGCAGAGGGTAAGTGCGAGTGGATGCAAGCCGTGTGATGACGTCGAACGGAGTGAAGCGCTGATACAGAACCACGCAGTGGCCCAATTCGTCGATCCCTCGACGGCCGGCCCGGCCGGATAGCTGCGTGAACTCGCCGGCCGTCATCAACTCGTGCTTCTCGCCGGTGAACTTGGTGAGGCTCTCGAGCACTACCGAGCGGGCCGGCATGTTTATCCCCAGGGACAACGTCTCGGTTGCGAATACGACTTTGACGAGGCTGCGAACGAATAGCTCTTCGACCGCTTCCTTGAATGGCGGGATCATGCCTGCGTGGTGAGCAGAGATCCCGGCAAGCAGGCCGCTCAACCATCCGTCGTAGCCGAGCACCGCTAAGTCGGCCGCAGACAGATCGGCGATCTTCTCATCGACTAGGGCCGCTATCTCCGCTCTTTCCGCTGAGGTCGTCAAGTGGAGGTTCTCGCGCAGGCACTGCTGTACGGCGTCGTCACATCCCCTTCGAGAAAAGATGAAATAGATGGCGGGCAGCATCCGGTCTGCATCGAGTCGGTCGATGACGTCGGATCGCAACGGGGCGCGTGGGTTACGACGTGGATACCGCCGACCCCCTCGCGCCGGTCTGTTCGGTTGTCGACGTCGGTCGACGTCACGCGCCCTAGGATTCGGAAGGACTTCCCCGTCGGGCCGCTGAACGAACATCGGCAGCAACTGATCGGACGCGAAATACCAGTGCCGCAACTCCACGGGCCGGCGCTCCTCGATGATTACCTCGGTTCGTCCCCGAAGCGTTTGGAGCCATTCGGCGAACTCCTCTGCGTTCGACACCGTGGCAGACAGAGAGACCGTTTGGATGTCGACGGGGAGGTGGATGAGGATCTCCTCCCAGACCGCACCCCGGTACCGATTCTGGAGGTAGTGGACCTCGTCCAACACGACGTAACGGAGTTGCTCGAGCGCGATCGAATCTTCATAGATCATGTTCCGAAGCACCTCGGTCGTCATGACGACGATCGGTGCGTCTCCGTTTATCGAGTTGTCCCCAGTCAGAAGACCCACATTGTCGGCGCCGTGCGTCTTCGAGAAGTCGCCGTACTTCTGATTCGAAAGGGCCTTGATGGGTGTGGTGTAGAACGCGCGACCCCCGGTCCGTAGCGCGAGCCATGCAGCGAATTCGCCGACCACCGTCTTGCCTGCACCGGTCGGCGCGGCAACCAGCACGGAAGAGCCGTCTACGAGGGCATTGCACGCACGACGTTGGAACTCATCGAAAGGGAAGCCGTAGTTCTGCTCGAACGCGGCCGCTGGGTCGTCCGGGGCGGGCGGCTCGGCGACCTTACTTGCCCGACTTCGACTTACCGGAGCCTTTGCCGCCGGATCCACCCTTCGATCCCGCTCCGCTTGGGATGCTGAAGGACGTTTGCGGAGCGGGAGTCGAGCTGTTTGGAACGGAGCTCTGTGGCGACCGGAGGTCTGACGCAGGCAGACCCACGTCATCGCGCGCTTTGTCGAGAAGCGACACGGCGGTGGTCCAGAGATCACCTGCCTCTGCGAACTCGGCTTGCGCGGTACCGAGGATCGTGTCTTGTTGGTCGGAGGCCAGTGACGGGACGACCTTGAACGTCTGCACGGAGGTGCTGTAAAGCTGCAGCGACTGTGTGAACACTTGGGTTGCTTCCGGTGACGCACTCCCCGTCCCCGCAACCTGCTGCATCTCCGTGAGCGCCCCTTCGAACGTCTTAGCCCAATCTGTCGTTGATTTCTTCAAGGCAGCAACTGCCTTGGGATCGGTGTTCGAAGACGGCGCCCCCGTCATCTCCGTCGCCGCCGGGGTGATCTTGACGAGCAGCGACCGGACGCGCCCGGTGTACGTATCTAGCAAGTGTTGGGTGGCCGAGTTTTGCTTGGAGTTGTTCCGCACGTGTTGGACAACGGCTATCACTGCGATGACCACGGCCAACGCCACCAATACGGCGACGACTTGCCCGGGAGTGGTCCGATACCAGGGAGGCTTCCGCCGTGACCCCACGGGCGGACGGGGGGCGGTTGCGGGCCGGCGACGAGCTTGGCTCCCGCGGTTCTGCGACTTTCTCTTCCCTTTAATGGCCACGAGGCGCGGACTATACCTAAGGCCCGCTCACTATGAGCCTCGCTTACGGGTTATCAAAGCGAGCAACAGGATCGTCAACTCGAACATGCCCCACAGCGGCAGAGCCATGGCCGTCATCGTGTAGGGATCCTGGCTCGGCGTCACGACGGCGGCGAGCACGAAAATACCGACGATCGCAGCCTTGCGATGGTGCCGAAGCTGCTCGACCGTGACGATGTTGGCGATCCCCATGAACAACAGCAAAAGGGGTAGCTCGAAAGTCGTACCGAAGGCCAGCATCACCAACCCTACGAAGTTGAAGTAACTGTCTGCTTTCAAGAACGGCGACAGGCTCGACCCGCCGATGCCGATCAGGAAACGCAGCGCCGCCGGCAGAGTGAGGTAAGCGAAGGTGCAGCCGATGAGAAATAGCAAGATCGAAGTGGCGACGAACGGGATCGCGTACTTGCGCTCCTTTGGTTTAAGCCCTGGGGCGACGAACGCCCACAGCTCGTAGAGCCAGATCGGAGACGACGCCGCGATTCCGATCAGTGCGGTGACCTTCAGCCTGACTTGGAACGGCTCGAGGATCCCCGTCACGATCAGGTGACATTTGGTCGCGCCCAGCAGATGCTCGGGAAGCCCGCACAGCGGACGGCGTAAGAACGAGAAGATCGGGCTGAAGAAGAAGAAGAGAACGATCGAGATCACGAAGAAAGCGGCCACCGAGATGACCAACCTGGTTCGGAGCTCTCGCAGGTGCTCGACCATGGACATGGTCCCGGTCGGAGACTTCTTCTGTCTGCGGAAACGCAACCGCCGCCTGCGCAGGTTCGCGGATTCGCTCAATCGTTCGGACCGGCGCCGTTCGAGCTATCGGGCGTCTCGGGGGCCTTTGGGGCCGGCGCGTCCGAGACCTGGACCTCGTCGGTGTCGTCGTCGTTCATCCCCCGGGTGAACTCGCCCCTGACGTCTGCCGCCTGTCGCCGCAGCTCGTTGATCGTGCGACCCACGGTCCGAGCGATCTCCGGCAGCTTGTCGGGCCCGAACACGATGAGCGCAACGAGCGCAACGACGATCAATTCGAGGGGCCCAACCTGTGGCATTTGCCCAGTCTACGGACCGAGGGGCCGAGTTCTAGCTGCGGTGGGTCTTGGTGAGCTCGGAGAACCAGTCGTCGCCCTGCAGCAGCTCGTGGAAGGTGAGCAGGTCGTCGTGAGTGATGGGGGGCCCCTCGCGGCTTTCGAGGATCTCTGCGGGGACGTTAACGACCACGGGAACCACGCCGCCCGACAGGAGCAGGCGGATGATCCTCTCGTCTGCCGGCTTCTCGACGAAGCGACCGCACGCCGGGCATGAGAACCCATACGTGTTGCCGGTCGGGATCGCCGTGATCCGCAGGACGATGTCCTCTGCGGTGAGGTCTACCTCTCCGCAGCTGGGGCAGCTCGCCTTGATCGTGGTCATTTCCGTTGCCGTTTCTTTCGTCTAGGGAGGCTTCTGGTTGGGTTATCGGCCTCGACCCGGCGAGGTTTAGCTCTGCTAAGTGCGGAATTGGGATTCTTGGTAGCTCCGGATCTGGACCTGATTTCGGCCCTAGAAGTTCGTCTTCACACCACTTAATCGGCAGCCCGGATCAGCCGATTAGTACGCATGGCCTTTTTCTCGCGCGGCCCCCGTGTCGCGCCTTTGCCCGAGGCCGCCGAGAAGCGCCTTGCGGCGCTGGACGCCACGCTTCGGGTCTCTGAGATCGGTGCTTCGGCGCGTCCCTCTTCCGAAGCCATCCAGGCGATGGTGCGGATCGCAGTCGATCTTCTGGGTGCCGCCGAGGGCTCGATCATGCTTGTCGAAGACGGTGGTACGCACCTGGCGATCGTGGCCGCGTGTGGACTCCCTCGCGACGTTCCAGTCGGATCCCGGCTGGCGGTCGGTGAAAGTGTCGCCGGTCGCGTGCTGCTGACGGGGAAGCCCCTACGTCTGGGCGATGTCGACAGTGGTGCGTTCGTGAACTTCGTACCGAAGGCACGTCACATCCGGTCGAGTGTCGTCGTCCCGCTGATGGTGGCCGGTCACGCGATCGGCGTGCTGAGCCTTGCTACGACGGGCGAGCACACGTTTACCGACGACGATCTGCGTCTCGCTCAGATGTTTGCCGAGCAAGCCGCGGCCCTCATCTACCGTGCCCGGCTGCACGAGCAAGCAGAGGCACGTTCGTCGGATCTGATGTCGCTACTCGAAGCGGGACGAGGTCTCCTGGGACGCTTGGACCTGGACGCTTTGCTTAACGAGATTCTCGAAGGCGGGGTTCGTCTGGCGGGCTCGCAAGCCGGCTTCGCGTGCTTGTTCGATCCGGAGTCCGGAACCGTGGCGCGTGGGGTCTTCCGAGGCCTCGACAAGACGGAGATCTCTGCATTCCTAGAGCACGAAACCGTCGTCCGAGCCATCGACCGCGCGACGGTGGAACCGCTCAAAGCAGACAAGCGTTCGTGGGTGGCGGCCGGTGTACGGACTCCGCGCGGAACCAAAGGCGTTCTGATGGTTGCGGTCGATGATTCGGCCCCCGTCGACCGCACGGATCTCTTGAAGACATACGTCCCGCAGTGCTCGACCGCATTGGGCTCCGCCGAGCTTCACTCCGATGTGCAGCGCAAAGAGTCGGAGCTCGCCGCGAGCATGATGGGTGTCGCGAACCCGATCGTGTTGATCGACGGGCGCCGCCGCATCGTTGCCCTCAACCCTGCAACGGAGCAACTGTTCGGGATCTCGTCCGTCTTCGCGGTCGGCACGAACATCGACGGTGGGCTTGGGAGCCCAGAGGTCGAGCGCTTGCTACTCGGTGAGGGAGACATCCAGGCCGAAGTCACGATCGGCAACCCGGCGCGGGCTTACAAGGTCCGCGTCAACGAGGTCCAGGTGCCCGGAGCGCAACGGGGCCGCGTCCTGGTTATGGACGACATCACGTCGGAGCGTGAATTCGTTCAGACCCAGAGCGATTTCGTTTCGATGATCGGCCATGAGCTTCGTACCCCGCTCACGATCATCAAAGGGTTCGCGAAGACATTGATGCGGAAAGCGGACGGCACGATCTCAGAAGAGGCACTTGCAACTCTAGGGATCATCGATGGCAAGGCCAAGCATCTCGAGCACCTTATCGACGACCTGCTTTACGTATCTCGGATCGAGTCACGCGAAGCATCACTTCGGATCGAGAACGTCGACGTCGGTACGTTGCTCAGAACGGTCGGTAAGGAAGTTGTCGACAATTACCCGCACCGCGACGTGACGATCGAGACCGACGGGCGACTGGAATGGGCATGCGACGAGACCAAAGTCGCGCTGGTCGTGCGCCATCTCCTAGACAACGCCTTGAAGTACTCGGAGGCGCCCGAGCCCGTGACGGTGCGTGCGACGTGCGAAGAAGATGCCTTGCGGATCGACGTCATCGACCACGGCGTCGGCATCGTGTCGAGCGACGTCCCCCATATCTTCGACCGTTTCCGGCAATTGGACGCCACATCTACGCGCGAGCACGGCGGCACGGGAGTCGGTCTCTACCTGTGCGCCCAGCTGGTCCGCGTGCACGGAGGTCGGATATGGGTCGACTCGACCTGGGGTAAAGGATCGACATTCTCGTTCTCACTGCAAAAGCGGACCGTGCCCCCGGAAGTCACCAAGCTGTCGTCCACCAAAGATCTGCTGAAAGGTCTCGAGCAAGCGACCGGCTAGGAGTGCGCTGTTTCCAGCACCTGCGCGATCCGCTTTGCCTCGTTCGTTACTTCGACTTCCGATGCGTCGCGCGCATCTGAGCCCAGCACCAGAAGCAACGTGGCAGCCCACCGAACGCCGGAATAAGCAAGCTCGACTTCGGTCCACCCATCCGAGAGCTCCCGGGAGGATCTGACCGGGTAGTAGTCGGTGAACCATCCGGCTGCCTGCGGAGAGATGGCCAGTTTCACGATCGGCGCGTCGTTCGAGTCGCGGAATCCGCGCTTGTAAGCGGTCAGGTCTAAGTCGTCGGGCGGATTCGCGTCGATGTCCGTTTCTTCGACGCGTTGGATCCGGTCGACTCGGAACATCCTCTCCTCTTCCGACGCGTGATCGAGGCCGACCAGATACCAGCGGCCGAGAGCTCCATACAGGGTCCACGGTTCGACGATCCTCGTCGTGGACGCGCCTCGTGAGGCAGAGAAGTAATCGATCTCGATGACTTTGTTTCCTTCGAGAGCCTTCGTGAGGGTCGCGACGTGGTCCCCGGGCCCGCCCGATATGTCTACGTCGACCCCGGCTCGCTCGGGGGCGCTCTCCCCCAGCGCTCGACCCAACTTCGTGAGGGCGCGATCCAGGGCATCGCCGTGCGCGACTCCCGCTACCTGCGCGATCGAGCGACCTCCGACGTACAGAGCGAGAGCCTCCGCGGGCGTCAGTTTCAGGGGGGCCGCGAAGTAATCGGCCATGCGCACGTACACACGATCGTCGTCGATCGTCACGTCGATCAGATCGCCGGGCCCGTATCCAGGCAGGCCACACATGAAAACGAGATCGAGATCGGCCAGGAGGTCGCGCTTCCTAACTCCGAACTTCCTTGCGAGCTCGTCGACCGATACGCCGGGGTGAGCGATGACATAAGGCACGAGCAGCAAGATGCGCTGCAATCGCTTGCCCACTCGTCCGGGAGCGGTCTCGACCATTACGCCCTCGGTCCAACGGCCGGCGCGTTGCCATTCAAGTAGGGAGCGAGACGCTCGAGCATCCGCGTGCGCAGCTCTTGGGGGGTCACGATCGAAACCTCTCCGCCGAACTCGATCACCCACGACACCAGGGCCTCGGGGCGGCCGAGAGCCAGTTGGACCTCGAGCGAACCGCTCGGGCCTTCCGTTGCCGGTCGTTCGGACAGATTCTGCTCGGCCCACCACCTCATGGCAGGAGAGAAGCGCACGACTGCCTGCGTTTGCTCGGAACTTTCGGCCTCCCATGCTTCCGTCCCGACGTATGAGGCCGCGTCGAAGTCGGTGGGGATCTCGTACGTCTCGTCGCCGAGGTCGGGTGGCGTCTCGACGCGCTCTAGACGGAAGGTTCGGATGTCGTCGCGAGCAGCGTCTTTCCCGACTGCGTACCAGTGCCCGCGGCGGTGCACGAGCCCGTACAAGGAAACATTTCGGGTCGAGGCGGTGCCGTCCGAGGCTCGATACGCAAACGTCGCCGGGCGACGATCCAGGAGAGCTTCGTAGAAAGAAGCGACGACTGGCTGCTGTGCAGTCAGATCTGCGCCCCACAGCACGCGCGGCCCCGGCGGGGTTGCTTCCGGCGATGTGGCCGAGACTTTCAAGAAGCCCGCTTCGGTTTCGGAACTCCCTTGCAGAGACTGAACCGCAAGCTGAAGCGCCGCGAGCTCGTCTTCCTCGAGGTCGAGCTGGGGTAGGTAGTAGCTGGACTTGGGGATGATGTACGCGTCGGCGCGATCGGCAAAGGGGTCGGTAGAAACAACGTCCAGCGGGATGCCGATGTCTCTAAGTGACGCCTTATCGCGCTCGAACGTTCGGCGGAATGCTTCTTGATCGGTCTGGTCGTAGCCCGCAACGTTGCTTCGGATCTCTTCGGCGGTCAGCGGCTTCGAGGTCTCTAGCAGCGCTGCGATGAGGTTCACAAGGCGCTCGATCCGGCGCATGCGCCGAGGGTACAAGCTCACTGAGCTTCTCTAACGAATTGTCTTTGTGCGCGCGGTGGCGCTGGTCACTACTACACGTAAGACGCGGCGAGAGCTCCGGCTGCTGCAGCGGCTTCGAACAGTTCGGGTATCTCGTCTCGCGAACGACCCATCGACGAGATGTCGACCTGCTTGTCGCGCAAGAGCGTAAGGCCGGGCCCCCCATCGACCTCCAAGATCGCGTGACGTTGCGAGACACCGGATTCATCCAGCTGGCGCCGGATGCTGCCGCGGCGATCGTCGTCAAGCAACGGCAGCGCGACTTCACACCGGGAGCGGGCACCGATCTTCAACGCGGTCAAGGTGTGGTGACTGACCCCCGCGTGACGGTCACGTTCATCCTGGAACGAAACTCGCAGACACCCCACCGCGCGGGCTCCCAAGGCCGTGGCCGCGTCCAGCGCCTGCCCTTGCTCGATCCCGGTGAACCCAAGGGGTGTTGCAGTCCCCACGACGCCGGGCCCCATGGCGATCACTACGGCGTCGGCTTTCCCCACGAGCTTGGTAGCGATCATGGCCGAGAAGACGTTGACGGCCTCCAGGTCACCCCCAAAGGCATGGCCGCAAGTGCACGTCACGTCTAACAGCTCCTTCTCGCGCAAAGTTCTGACCAATCTGCTCCATGCCATGGGAAGTGCGGCTCCATCCGTCATGACATAGCCGACAGTGGCTTCCGGTCGCGCGGCTTTGATACCCGCTGCGACTCCCGCGATCTGAGAGTGGAGACTGCACGCGACTACCGGCGTTCCTTCCATCGAGCTGTTCGCTGCGAGCAACTCATGGTGGGGGCTTTCCGGTGCTTCCACCGACGCGACCGGGATCTGCCACGGTGTGTAGCGCAACTTCACGATGTGGCCCGGGAGTTCGTCGGGCGGAGTCGAACCCGAGAGGTTCCACAGCACGAATGCCTCTCCCCCGGTTCCGAGGTCCAATTCGATACCGGTGGTGTTCAGTACGACCTCATCGTCGACGCGCAGTGGCCCGACCATTTGAGGGAACGCGCTGGCACCTACCCGTGCACCGTCGACTTCCACGGAGAGCTTGATGAGGTCATGGTGCTCTTCGTCGATCGAGATCACCTTCCCGGTACGGAAGGCGGCCATCACAGTGACGCGATCAGTTTCGCAACCCGTTCGTCGGTGGATCTGAAGGGGTCCTTGCAAAGCACGGTTCGTTGGGCTTGATCGTTGAGTTTCAAGTGGACCCAGTCAACCGTGAAGTCGCGCCGTTTCCGCTTGGCCGCGCGTATGAAGTCGCCCCGCAGCTTGGCTCTCGTGGTTTCGGGGGGCTCCTGCGTCGCCCGCTCGATGTCCTGCTCGTCGCACATCCTCTCGACCGCACCTCGTCGCTCGAGCACGTAGTAGAGGCCTCGCTTTCGGTTCACGTCGTGATAGGCGAGATCCATAAGAGCGACACGAGGATGTGACAGCGGAAGGTTGTGACGTTCTCTGTACTGCTCGATCAATTTCCGCTTCGCGATCCAGTCGATCTGCCGGTCGAGCTTGCTGTGATCGTTCTCGAGGTTCGTGATCGCGTGCTCCCACATCCCGGCGATCTCCTTCATGACCCGGTCGTCGCGGCGGTCGACCCACCGCAACGCCTTATCGAGATACTCCTTCTGCATGTCGAGGGCCGAGGCCTCGCGGCCGTTCGCGAGCCGAACCCGGCGACGGCAGGTGGTGTCGTGCGAGATCTCGCGGATAGCTCGGATCGGATTTTCGAGAGTGAGGTCACGGATCTGCACGCCTTCTTCGACCATCCGCAACAACAGGGCCGTGGTCCCAACCTTCAGATAGGAGGTCCACTCGCTCATGTTCGAGTCGCCGACGATCACGTGCAGCCGCCGGTACTTCTCGGCATCGGCGTGCGGCTCGTCGCGCGTGTTGATGATCGGCCGCGACCTGGTGGTGGCCGAAGACACGCCCTCCCAGATGTGCTCGGCTCTCTGCGAGATGCAGAACATCGCACCACGCGCAGTCTGGAGCACCTTGCCGGCGCCCGCAAAGATCTGGCGAGTGACGAAGAACGGGATCATCACCTCGGCGAGCCTTCCGAACTCGCCGTAGCGTGACACCAGGTAGTTCTCGTGGCTGCCGTAGGAGTTGCCCGCCGAGTCGGTGTTGTTCTTGAAGAGGTAGATGTCGCCGGAGATCCCCTCTTCGCGGAGCCGGGCTTCGGCCGCCTTCAGGAGACCTTCCAGGATGCGCTCCCCCGCTTTGTCGTGGACGCAGAGGTCGTAGACGCTGTCACATTCGGGGGTCGCGTACTCCGGATGCGATCCGACGTCGAGGTACAGACGAGCGCCGTTCTCTAAGAAGACGTTCGAAGACCGGCCCCAGGAGACGACGCGGCGGAACAGGTAACGCGCGACTTCGTCGGGAGATAGACGTCGCTGGCCCCGGAAGGTGCAAGTGACGCCGTACTCGTTCTCGGTTCCGAAGATCCGGCGCTCCATCAGGTCAGGATATTGCGGATCGGAGGTCCGACTAGGAAACCCAACTCCGCACTCAGCGGAGCTGTGGCGCTGGGTAGCGACCGTCTCCGCATCCGAGTTCGGTGAAGGCGAGCGCGCCGTGGACCTTGTGTCAGGTCTACTTAGTAGCGAGCACGGTCAACCCCACCAATCCGGCGACGTACAGGACTACGACGACGGCGGAATCGACGCCAATACCTGCGACCCTGCGTTTGGGCCGGAAGATCAGGCCGTAGATGTACACGGCGGTAAGCAGGATCCCCAAGCCCGTCAGATATAGATCGATGTCGTCTATCTGTGGCAGCACCGCGGTTCCTGCGATGAGAGCCGCGGGCAGAAACAGCACCGGTAAGAAGGCGTTCCCTCCGAAGATGTCGGAGATCGCGAGCTTGAAGTCGCCGATCCTCACCGATTGGATGCCGGTCGAGAGCTCGGGAAGCGCCGTGGCTGCAGCAAGGATGGTGGCGCCAAAGATCACGCCATCCAGGCCGATGTGTTTGGCGATGCCCTCGCCACTCTGCTCCAGGAGAACGCCACCGGCCAGCGTCACGACGGCAGCGATACCAAAGATCAGAGCGGCCCGGCCTGTCTTGATGCCACGACTCGTTGCCATCTTCTCGGTGTGCTCCGAACGCATTCCGCGATCCTGTTGTTGTCCGCCCGGCGCGTCTCCTTGAGCACCCCACGGCAGGTCCGTGCGCGCTTTGCCGATCAGCCAGACACCTGCCACCCACAGGATGAAGATCAGTACTTCGCCCGGCCCCGTCCTCCCCAGCGCGAGCGTGTGCGGGAGACGGCTGCCCATCAGGGCCACGATGAGAACGGCGATCACGAGGGTTCCCTCGAGGACGAGCCCCAGATCCGCACCGTGATGCGTCAGCGGGGTCTTGTTCTTCCGAACGGCAACGTCCAAGACCACCAGCACCACGGTTTGGATCGCGATGCCGCCGAGGATGTTGCCGATCGCGATTCCCAGGTTGTGAGCTGCGGCGGCGCTGATCGTGATCGCTATCTCCGGAAGGTTGGTTGCGAATGCAAGGAGGATCAATCCGCCTAGCGCTTCGCCCAAGCCGAGACGTTCGGCGATGACGTCCGTCGATTTCGTGAGCCAAACCCCTGCTACCCAAACGCCCGCCGCGGCCACGGCGAAGATGACGACGAGAACGGCGAGGCCTTGGGAGGAGAACACGAGCCGCCGTCTTAGCCGGGGGCCGAGGAGCTACAAGAGTGCGGCAAGCTCGTCGCGGGTCAAGCGCCGGAACTTGCGCCGCGCGCGACTGCGATCCAGTACCGCGACCTCGAGTGTCTCGGCCGGAAGGCTTCGGCCCTCGACAGACTCGAGAGCTTCGTGTCCCAGCTTCACGGCTGCGTCGCCGTTGGGGAGCTTCTTGGGGTACTTGTCTTTCAGGTAGGCGTCGAGGGCTTCGGACTGGCCTCCCATCGCCACCCATCTCTCCCTATCGGTGACCGAACCGTCGAAGAGGATGTGGAACAGTTCGTTGGTTTCGGGCTTGTCTCCGACGGCTGCGACGAGGATCTCGCACTCGTACGGCTTGAGTTCGGCGGTGAAGATATTGCCGAGGCTCTGCGAGTACGCGTTGGCGAGCCCTTTCGCAGTCACGTCTTCGCGCGAGTAGGAGTAGCCCTTTACGTCGACAAGGCGTATCCCACCGATGCGAAGTTGCTCGAACTCGTTGAACTTGCCGACACCTGCAAACGCGATGCGGTCGTAGATCTCGGAGATCTTGTGCAACGTCGCGGAAGTGTTCTCGGCGATGAACAAGATCCCGTCTTGATACTCGAGTGCGATCACCGATTTGCCGCGCGCGATGCCCTTACGCGCGTAGTCGGCCTTGTCTTTCATCAGTTGCTCGGGAGAGACGTAATAAGGGACGGGCATGACTAGTCCTCGTCTCCGGGACGTCTGACGTCGACCGTGTGCGTTGCCGGCATCTGCATCTCCGCGCGCCGCTCCGCGATCAGCTCTTCGAAGAGACTGCGGATGTCGTCTTCGGGTACCTCCACGATGCCGGTTGCTGAGATGGCCGCGACGGTTGGGAAGATCCCCCGCATGAGGTCGGGACCGCCGGTGCCGACGTCTTCATCTGCGGCGTCGAAAAGAGCTTCGATGGCGATCTTGACGGCTTCGTCGCGGGTGAGGTCGGCCTTGTAGCGCTTCTTCAAGGTGCCGCGCGCGTCTTTTCCTCCCGAGCCGGTTGCGTGGTAGTCGTCCTCTTCGTACCGGCCGCCCGTAACGTCGTATTTGAAGATGCGGCCTTTCACGCGCGACTCGTCGAATCCGGCGAAGATCGGCACGACCGCCAGCCCTTGCATCGCCGCGGGCAGGTTCTCCCTGATCATCTGCCCGAGCTTGTTGGCCTTCCCTTCGAGGCTCAGCCGGTCGCCCTCGACCTTCTCGTAATGCTCGAGCTCGGTCTGAAGAAGACGAACCATCTCGATCGCGGGCCCTGCCGCTCCTGCGATCGCCACCGCGCTCGTGTCGTCGGCTGCAAAGACCTTCTCGATCGAGCGATGCGCGATCTGGAATCCCTCAGTGGCCCTTCGGTCACCGGCCACGATGACCCCATCCACGTAGCGGACCCCGAGGACGGTCGTCCCTTCGGGGGCCACCACCGATTCGCGCAATTGCATGCGGCTCGGCAGGAGGTCGGGATCGTGTGACTTGAGAACTTCTGAGAAGGAGGAGCCGGGGCCGTGGACCGGGATACGCAGGAAGTCGTCCAGATGGGGCCCGCCGGAGCTATCCACGGACTGAAAGATAGCGCACGGCGGTCTCGATCAGAGCCGGGTCGTCGTCGAACTTACCGAGCGCGTTATTGCAGGTGAAGCACAGCAATCCTCTGATCGCCTCGGTCTCGTGATCGTGATCCACGTGCTGGACCGGGTACTCCCTGCAGACGGCGCAGACTCCTAGCTGCTTCCGGGCAAGTTCCCGGAGCGCTTCCGTGCCGAGGCCATAGCGAAGTTGCAGCATGAACGCAGAGTGCCCGCCATATCGTTTTTCTTTGTGCTCTTTGACGATGGCGTTCCAACATGGCTTGCAATAGGCCTGCCGCCCCGTCTTCGTC
>JBHELU010000225.1:0-3122 GCA_046262955.1 Actinomycetota bacterium
CAGTTCTTCCCCACACAGATTCCGTGCTTCTTAGACGAAGGGTGGTCGTTGAAGTAGCTGGGCGGCAACAGATACGAGACCGTCGGTAGATGGCCCGCCTTCGCGTCGTCGGTGAATTTTGCAGGATCAACCACACGTTTCCAACGTCGCGGAACCATCCGAACCTCGCGAACCGCCTGCTCTTCGTTCTGGAACTCTTCGGGTTGCCCGTAGTACTTCCACGAGATCCCTTTGTGCTCGAGCTCGGGAAAGATCGTGTGGATGTCTAAACATGCTCCTACCGAATAGAGAAGCTTGCGGATCTTTTCGAGTTGTACGTGACGTTCCCATCGCATCAGGTGAGCGTGATGGCGAATCCTGTCGAAACGCTCGCGAGGATCTTCGCAATACAGACCATGCCCGGTAGCCGGTTGCAGCTTGTTCGAGACGATCCGTGAGGCGCTTGCAGCAACCGTGAAGAGGTGCTCGGGCAACGTCGGGCCGTACATCGAAGAGAACATCCGATCGGCGAGGGCATAGTGGGCCGCGTATTTCCAGTAGTTCGGTAACTGTCGCCGGTGATACTGCGTGTACCCGGTTAGATCGCGGCCCCCGGAGATCACATCGAAGTCATCCATCTTCCCGCCGTCAACCGCAGTAAGACCGGAGAGGAAGTCGTGGCCGATGTCGTGGGGATAGGCATCGGGTGCATGACCAAGCGCGATCCTGCGACCGTCGGACAATGTCCCGTGGCGCGCACCGTCACCTTCGGGGAACCGGCCGAAGAGATTATCGTAGGTCCGGTTCTCTTTGATGATGAAGATGATGTGCTTGATCCGCGACTGGGCCGTGGCGTCTGCGTGGCCGGGCCGCACGAAAGGTCCCGGATGCCCCCCACCCGAAGAGCATGAAGTAACGAACAGCAGACATGCGAGCAGAGCGCCGAACGTCTTGGTCACAGATAACCGAGATTACGCAGTGATTCCTCGATAAGTGCTTCGTCCTCTTCGGAATAGGGCGATGCTTCGGCCCCCTCGCCGGCCAGCGGGAGATCCATCGCTTGGACGGACACCGGCCGTTGTTCGAGCATCGATCCAGGCAACAGGCCGGTAAGCACGCGTCCGTCGACCTCGGGCACCTTCAGCCCCGCGAGGTAGAGAGCGGTCGGCATCACGTCGTACAGCGTTGCTTTGTGGCCGGACGATGGTTGGATGCCCGGGCCCGCCAGTCCGAACACACCGTCAATGTGGTGGAAGCCGCGCGGCAAAGCCCGATAATCGTCCAGCACGGAGGGTGAATACAACCCGTCCGATAGCTCGTACGAGTACTCGCGGCACACGGGGAAGAGGTCCGGGGCATCCGCAGCAGCATCTCCATGCATCACGTCTTCGCGCAGATAGACCTCGTCTACGACAGGTTTGCCGTCGTCGGGGTCGACGAGGGTTCGAAGTCGGTCGGCGATCTCGTTGCGCACGCTGTCGTAGTCCGCCTGCTCGACGATCCCGTGGAGCTCACGTCCCTTGAGGTTGATGTAGATGCCTTGCTGTGGGATGGGGGCCGAGAACGCGCGCGTCCCACTCCAATCGATCGAGGCTTGTGCGGCTCCCTTTGCTTTCTGCCACACAGACTTCGGAAGCGCTTTCTTCACGCGCCTAGCGAGCTTGCGTACTCCGGCCGAGCTCGTGACCTGACCGGCACCACCGATCTTCAGGAGGCCCCACTCGCGCAGAGCCAGGTTGACGTTGACACTCTTGTCTTTGCCTTGGAAGCCGTGATCCGACATGGTCACCACGAACGCGTCGTCGCCGGCCCACTCGAGTATGTCGCCGATGAACTCGTCCATCTCGTCGAAGAACGCCCACGCGCGCTCGCGGATCGGTTTCGCTTCAGGCCGATCGAAGTGCTCGTAATTGGGATCGATGTATTTGTAGTGAACGTGCATCAACCTGTCCGGTGCTTCGAGCACCGAGAACAGCAACCGCAGATCGGGATCGTTTTGCAATAGAAGACGCAGAGCCTTGCGCTTCAAGGCCAGATTCTTCGACAAACGGTCGATGATGTCGGTCGACTTCCAGTCCTGGTCGTAGTCGACCTCGATATCGATCTCGTAGCTGCCAAGCTCCGACACGATCTTGTGTGCCAGCTCGTTCGGATAAGTGAAGTTCTCTCGAACCTGCTCGCCCCCACCTTCGGGGGTGAGCATCCCCGACACCGCGAACCCATCTACCGCGGTTGCCGGATAAGTCATCGGGATGTTGAACAGGCCGATGCGCTCGCCCTGAGCGTTAGCCGCGTTCCAGATCGCCGGAACCCGCACGCGGTCGAGGCTGACCAATCCCTTAGGGGTTTGAACGTGGCCGAGCGTGAACCCGAAGATCCCGTGGCGGCCGGGGTTGACCCCCGTGAAGATCGAGGTCCATCCGGGAGGCGTGTACGGCGGGATCGTCGACGTCAGCGTCCCCGACGCACTGCGCTCGAGCAGCGATTTGTAGCGCGGCATGTGGCCCGCTTCGAAAGCAGGATTCAAGACATTGTAAGTGATGCCGTCGAGCCCGAGCAGCAGTGTTTTCGTCACCTGAGACGTCTCCGCACGGTCAGGAGGATAGCCGTGCCGACCATCGCGATACCGACCCACAGCGCGTACACGACGTAGCCGGTGAGCGGCCCGATGATGAAGACAACGGCCTGAACGTCGGGCATCCCCGGGTTCGGCAGAAGCCTCCTTTTGGAGAGTGCAGTCGACCAGCGACCGCGCATTCCTCCGGCTTCTGCTTTCTCGGCCCCCGAGATCTCGATGAAGTAATAGGCCAGACACACGTAGACGACCGCCCACAACACATCGCGATGCGGCACGTTGTGCGCGTGCCAGAGATAGAAGGCGAGTCCCGCGCTCGCGCTCGCGCGCCGGCCTCCGTCGGCGAGGTGATCAAGCGCTTCTCCGCGAGCGCTTGTCACTCCTAGAGCTCGAGCCAGTTTTCCATCGGTGCAATCGACTACGAACGCCGCGTAGAACAAGAGGCCGCCGACGATCAGCAACAGCCGGCTGCCGAACCCGAAACAAACTCCCACCGAAAGCCCCAAGACGAGGGCCGCGACAGTTACTTGGTCGGGTGTGAGCCACCGGTGCTTCGTGAGGAACCGAA
>JBHELU010000226.1:0-3804 GCA_046262955.1 Actinomycetota bacterium
GTCGTTATCTCTCCTCGTTTGCTGCTTGCAGACGAGCCAACCGCGCATCAGGATGCCGCATCGGCGCGCCGGATATTCGAGGCCTTGCGCGACGCGGTCGATCGTGGGGGATGCGTCGTCGCGGCCACCCACGATGCCAGGCTGCTGGACCATGCCGACCGGATTCTGTGGATGGAGGACGGCCGCCTCACCGACGCCTGACCGAGGCCAGGGTTACGGAGGCCCAAAACCTGGGTTATCGAGTTGCGCGAAATCTGGCGATGCGATGGCTTGTGAAAAGTTTCACAAGGAGGCCTTGAGATAGGATGCCCCGGCCCTTGGGGCCCCTTCTCGAAGACCTCCCCGATGCTTCAAAAGAAAGAGGCGGCTCGGTGAGAAGACGGCCCGCGAACTGGGGTTCGGACGCAAGCAAAGGCATGAACCAGGCGTCACGCGGTCTGTCGATGGCGTTCGGATTCGTGGGCGTGATGCTCCTGTTCTTCGGAGCTGGGAAGTTGATCGATAGCTGGCTCGGTATCAAGCCATGGGCCGAGGTAGTCGGTTCGATGATCGGCTGGGCCGCCGGCACATATGTCGTTTATCAGGGCACCAGGCGCGGGCTGTAGGTGAAGGGGGCAAGCACCTAAGTGATCGAAGTTGCGATGGTCAAACGGATGATGCAGCGCGCGCTCTATCTTGCGCCGGCCATCGTGCTCGCACTCGGGATCGCCGGAGGATGGACGTGGGCCCTCTCAGCAGCGATCGGGATCGCTCTTACCATCGGCAACCTGTGGCTTTCCGCGCGCATCATCGGCGGCGTCGCCGAGAACAACCCCAGTCTCTTGCTGGTCGGCGCGATGACGGCTTTCACCGTTGGTCTTGCGCTCCTCACGGGCGTCGCGTTCGTGCTCAAGCAGATCGATTCGATCTATTTCCCGGTCACGGGGTTGGTTCTGATCGGAAGCCATCTCGTGCTGGTTCTGTGGGAGGGAGCAAAGGCTTACCCACTGGATCCGAGGGCCCGCGCAGCTGCGGCCTCCAGCGCTAACACCAAACAAGTCCTGTCGTCGGCGGCGAAGACAAGGAGCTAGGGAGTGTTCAAGCAGATCGAGACGACCACCTCGAGCCTCAAGTGGCGGCTCATCCTGTTGCTCAGCGTGGCAGCGGTACTCATGTCGGGCTGCGCCAAGATCGACATCAACGAGGTTTTCTTCTGGGACCCCTTTGCTCTTAAGGGCACACCTTTTGCGATCAACCGCGTAGTTCTCCTGATGTTCGTCGCGTCGATCCTGTGCATGGCGTTCTTCCTGATCGGATCTCGCAGGGGAGCACTGGTGCCGAAGGGCATGCAGAACCTGTCCGAGACCGCTTATCTGTTCGTCCGCAACAACATCGCCATCGACGTCATCGGCCCCGAGGACGGAATCAAGTACGCCGACTACCTGGCCGCGCTGTTCTTCTTCATCTTCTTCTGCAACCTGCTCGAAATCGTGCCGGGGATCAACTTCCCGGTGACGTCTCGCATGGCGATCCCCGCGGCTCTTGCACTCCTGACATGGCTGGTCTTCAACGTGATCGGGATCCGCAAGCAAGGGCTGCGTTACTTCAAAGACACCCTGTTCCCGCCGGGCGTGCCCGGCCCGATCAAACCGCTGCTGGCAGTGATCGAGCTGTTCTCGGTGTTCTTGATCCGGCCGTTGACGCTCGCCATCCGACTTCTTGCCAACATGATGGCCGGTCACGTCCTGCTAACGATCTTCTTCCTGTTCACCCAGGACTTCTTGATCACGCACTTCTCGGTGGCACATGCACCGCTAGGCATCGTCACCGCGATCGTGGCTTCCGTGCTGATCGTCTTCGAGATCTTGGTGATCAGCATCCAGGCCTACATCTTCACGATGCTCACCGCGTTCTATATCGCCGAAGCGCTACACGGGCACGGCGAATCGGACGTCGAGATGGCCAATCAGAAAACGCACCACGACATCGTTCCGGATTATGAAGAAGAAGGTCTGGCGACCACTTAGGGAGGGAATCAGATGCATGACGTAGTACTCGCTGCCGGCGTTACCGACACGGGAATGAAAGCACTGGCTCACGGATTGGTTTACGGGCTCGCGGCCATCGGCCCGGGCGTCGGGATCGGCCTCGTGTTTTCGAGCGCGATCGAAGCCATGGCTCGCCAACCCGAGACCGCGGGTGAGACCCGAACCACGATGTTCTTGGGCTTCGCTCTGATCGAGGCGCTCGCCCTTATCGGTTTCGTTCTCGCCTTCATCGTCTGAGAGGAGGCGTCGTGCATCCAGCTTTATTGCTTGCAGCAGAGCACAAGGGCACCGATCTCGTTCTGCCTGCGACGGCAGAGCTCGTGTGGGGGCCTATCTGCTTCTTCATAGTCGCCTTCGTGCTGTGGAAGTTTGCCTTCCCAGCAATCAAAGAGGCGGTCAAGAAGCGTGAGGAAGCGATCGCGGCCGCTCATGAAGCCGCCGAGTCCGATCGTGCCTCGGCTCAGAAAGAGCTGAACGAGTACAAGCAGCAGCTTGCGCAGGCTCGCTCCGAATCCAACCGGATCATCGAAGAGGCCCGGCAATCGGCCGAGCAGGTGCGTAAGGACCTCGTCGCGAAAGCCGAGCAGGACGCTCAGGCGATCGTCGACCGCGCACAGGAGCAGATCGAAGCCGAGCGCAACCGCACCGTTCAAGAGCTGCGCGGGACGATCCGTGACCTCAGGATCGACCTGGCCGAGAGAGTCGGCGGCGGCAGCCTCGACGCAAGCAGCCAGCGTGACCTCGTGGACACGTACATCGCGGAGGTCGGAACGATGGGGAACGGGAGCAACAACTAGTGGTCAAGTCCGACGAGCTGATCCGCGGCTACGCCGAAGCCCTCTTCAAGGTCGTGCAGGCCGAGGGCGAGGTCGACCGCGTCGAAGACGAGCTCTACCGATTCGGCAAGCTGCTCGAGGCCAATCACGAGCTCAAGCAAGCGCTGTCCGACAAGGGGATCGATCGCGCTCAGCGCGAGAAGGTCCTGGACGCGTTGCTTGCCGACAAGGTCAGCCCTCACACACTGTCGATGCTGCAATTCATCGTCGGGCAGGGCCGCGCTCGCCAGTTACCTCAGATCCTCGAGACGGTCAGCGAGATCGCGGCCGAAGCTCGTAACTCTGTCGTGGCCGAGATCCGTAGCGCAGTTCCTCTGGACGACGGTCAGCGCGACGGACTGCAGAAGGCGCTTTCCAAGGCCACCGGCAAGAACGTGACGGTGAAGGTCCTGGTCGACCCCACCGTGATCGGAGGGCTCGTCGCGAAGGTAGGCGACACCGTGATCGACGGAACCGTAAAGAGACGACTGGAACAACTAAGAGATCAGGTCCGCATCTAACAAAAGAGAGGTACACGTGGCGAAGCAAGATGCCGTGTTGACGATCGACCCCAAAGAGATATCTGCGGTGCTCAAGGAGTACGTAGCCGACTACAAGCCCTCGGTCGAGAAAGAAGAAGTAGGACGGATCGAGGAAGTCGGTGACGGCATCGCGCGCATCTCCGGCCTTCCGAACGCGATGGCGAATGAGATGCTCGAGTTTCCCGGCGGGACCGTCGGGCTGGCCATGAACCTCGACGAACACGAGATCGGCAGCATCATCCTCGGCGAGACCGGACACATCGAAGAAGGCAATCCCGTCAAGCAAACCGGCCGGATCCTTTCGGTGGGTGTCGGTGACGGTTTGTTGGGCCGCGTGGTGGACGCGCTGGGCAAGCCGATCGACGGCAAGGGCCCGATCGAGTACGAGTCTCGCCGCCCGCTCGAGGTGCAGGCACCGAG
>JBHELU010000227.1:0-7483 GCA_046262955.1 Actinomycetota bacterium
TTCCGGGAGTGGCAAGGCAGTTGCTACCGATCGCAGAAAGCGCGCCCTTTCATGTGCTCAAAGAACGCGCTCGTAAAGCAAGGTTAGAGGCGGACCAGCACAAGGACCTCGCCCAACGTCAGCACGCGGCTCGTTACGGACGGAGTTATCTGGATGACCTCGGCATGATCCATATTCACCTTGCCCTCGAGCCCCACTTGGGTGCTCCCATCGTGGCGCGCGCTGAGGCCGACGCTGCTCGCCTTGCTCGTGTGGCAAAGAAGATGGCCCCCGACAACAGGACCCCTGAACCGTTCGAGCGCTACCTGGCAGACGCTTACGCCTCGCTTCTCGCCGGCACCGGCAAGGGACGGGCGAAACGCCCTGAGCTCGTTGTCCTGGTAAGCCACGAGATCGCAAAGCGTGGGTGGACAGAGGTTCACAAAGACGAAGTCTGCAAGATCCCTGGGGTTGGTCCCGTGGCACCCCAGGTTGCCAAGACGATCGCCGAAGACGCGTTTCTTTCGGGCGTTTTCTACGACGGCAAAGACCTCCGCCACTTCAAGCGCTGGGACCGCAACACACCCAAAGAGATCGCTATCGCTTTAGAGCTGGGCCCCCCGCCAGATTTCGACGGAGTCAGCTGCATCGACTGTGGCAACCGCATCGGGATCGAAAACGACCACGAACTACCCGTTTCCCAAGGTGGCCCGACATCGCTTACAAACTTCACGCACCGGTGCTGGCCCTGCCATCAGAAAAAGAGCGAACGCGAACGGCGGGACCCAGCACCGGCCCGCCGGAGGCCCCCGAAGGGGCCTCCGAATCACGTTTCAACTAAGCCGTCTTCGACTCCGGACGCGCGCGCCGGGCCGGACTGAGCTAACGGGTTAGCGCGTTACCGGATAAGCGTCTACCGGGACAACGAGGCTCGTCGAGATCTTGTCGTGCCACGTTTGCTTCTCCTTGTCCCAAAGCATCCACAGGTAGCCGAGAAGACAGACGAACGCGGACAAGTATCGGGCAAAGAACCTCAATACCGCCCTTCCGTAGCCGATCGGACCGCCGGACGAGTAGTCGATGACTCGGATACCCAGTGCACGCTTGCCGAGCGTCTGTCCCGAAGCTCCGCCTTCGAAGTATGCAAAGTACGCAACCGCGATGACGAGCTCGATGAGGAACGCGCCTCCCGAAGCGTGGAAGTGCAGAGATGCGTTGCCGTTCGTATGCGTCGTTTCGAACAACTTCTGCCCGAACGCGGCGGAGACCCCCGCGTTGACGACTCCAAGAAGGATCCCGTCGATCAGGGCCGCGCCGAAGCGTCGCCAGAAACCGGCTCGAGGGCCGCTCGGCCCCTTGGGAGCCTGCTGATAGGTGGGGGCCGCAGGCGTTTGAGCCGCTTGTGCTTCTGGAATTGGTGCGGCGCTTCCCTGGTCCGGCGGCGGGGTGGTGCCCTGATCGCTCATCTCTCCTCCTAGTTGATCAACGCTGCAGTTAAACGACTTTGAACCTCAAGAGCTCGACGACCCAGGCGGCGCCCAGGACGGCAAAGACCGCCGCAAGCGGTATCCGCCACACATATCTACGCCTTGCGACCACGACAAACCCGGCAATCGCGAGGGCTACCACTCCAAGGGGGTTCGTTCTGGCCGCCGTCCACAGGTGGCCCCGCAGGGCGTCTTCGACGCTGGTCGAAGCTCCGCACAGAGGGCACGGGATCCCGGTAAGTGTTCGTAAAGGGCAGGCAGTGCCCGGGTGACCGAGAAGCGGGAGCAGCACTCCCGCGGCCACCATTCCGAGCGCGGGGAGGCGCAGGAAGTGACTGTCTAGCTCGACCGGCTTCGCGATCATCTCCTCGACATCTTCGCCGCGACCACCTGCTCGAGGAAGGATTCGGGGTGCTCGTCGCCCGCGGCGCCTGCCACCTTCGGTCTCAGCCGGGTGGCGAGCTCCCACGCCAACCGGCTACGAGCTTCGGGATCGAGCTCGGTGCGCCGCTCGAGGAAGCGCCTGGCGGTTGCGACTTCGTCCGCGGTGACCGCGCTCACATCCCATGCCCGCGCTTTTTCGTCGAGACGCGGGATCGTCTGCCGGCCGACGAAACCCTTGGGTTGATGCGGCTCGACTACGACGAGCGTCCCCGCGGCCATGTCGCCGAGGCGCTTGTTCCTCCGGCTTGCCACGATCGCAACTATCCCGACTCCGTAGGACAGTGGGAGCACGTCGACCAAGCGCAGGAGGTTGCGGATCGCGGCGGCAACGAAACCTACGGGCCGGCCCCCGTCCCTGATCACGCGCAGGTGCATCCGCTTCTTACCAGGGGTCTGCCCCGAAGCTAGTGTCTCGAAAAGCACGTCGTAGCCGAAGCTGAGGAGGAAGACCCCCACGACGAACGCAACGAGCCCCGCAGCCGATGGGTTGCCGCCGGCGCTGCTGAAGGCGCCGACACCGACGAAAGCGACCACCATCGCGACGATCAGGACCCCGCGGATCGCGGTGTCGATCAACGACGCCAGGAACCTTGATCCGATCCCGGCAAGCACGACCTGCAGATCCAGACCCTCGGGGGTCGAGATGACGACGACATCTTCGTAGTCCACCGCCATGAAACTAGACGCTTTCATCGCCGCCCGGGAGCCACGCTGGCGCGAGCTCGAGAGCGCGATGTCGTCGACTCGGGGCCGGCTCGAACGACTAGAGCCGGCGCGCATAGTCGAGGTGGGATCCCTGTATCGCGCGACGGTTGCCGACCTCGCGATCGCGCGCGCATCGTGGCCGGCGGACCCCGTTGTTCGGCGGTTGGAATCATTGGTGACAAGGGCGCGGGCCCTCGTATACGGCGCACAAACCCGAAGAGGATCTCTGGGACGTTTCTTCGCGTCCGAGTACTGGAGTTTGGTTGCCTCGACGCTGCCGTTGATCGGCATCGCGTGGGCGCTGATGCTCGGCCCCGCGCTGGTGGCGCTGTGGTGGGCGGCCCACGATCCACATGCAGCGTTGACCTTGCTACCGGGCATCTTCAGCCGCGGTCCACAGAGTCACGGGCCGTTGTCGATCTCTCTTGGCCAATCGGCAGTTACGTCGAGTCAGATATTCACCAACAACATCCGAGTCACGTTCCTTGCGTTCGCCGGCGGCGTCACTTTTGGTTTGTTGACTGCCGGTTCGCTGGCTTACAACGGCTTGATCCTGGGAGTCGTCGGTGGGGCGGCTGCGAACTTTGGTGTCGGTTCCAACTTCGTCGAGCTCGTCGCTCCTCACGGTTTCCTCGAGCTGTCGTGCATCGCGGTTGCCGGAGGGGCCGGGCTAGGTTTGGCCCGCGCGCTTCTCAAGCCCGGACGGCTGACCCGCGGAGCAGCGCTGCGGGGAGCTGCTAGACCGTCGATCTTGATCGTTCTGGGAACCGCGCCGTGGCTCGTCATAGCGGGCCTCGTCGAAGGATTCATCACGCCGCGCGCGATCGGCACCATGCCGGCCCTCGGCTTCGGTGTCGGGCTGGCCGCGATCTACTGGCTCTTGGTTTGGAGGCTCGGCCGCGGCTCGCCGGCTACAGACGCGCCCTGGATTTGACGGCCAGGTATTCGTCCACGCAGCGAGCACCCAAGCGATCCGGAGGAGCTTCGACGACCCGCACGCCTGCGTGCGACAACCGCGCGATCACCGCGCGTTGAGATGCAAGCACATCTTTGGCAACTTCGACAGCGAAGCCGTCGTACGGACTTTGTATCGGCGCGGCGACGATCTGAGCAAGGTCGGGATCCTCGGCCCCCGCGACGATGACCGCGTGACGCCGGGCGATCACCGGAACCGCGTCCAGCAACGAGTCGGCGGCCGCTTCGTCGAACAGATCCGTGAACACCACCACCAGCGATCTCTTGCGTGCGTCGAGGCTGCGGAACGCCAGCTCGTAGTTGCTCTCGACCCTCGTCGGATGCAGGTCGAACAACGCGTCGATGACCGCTCGCCCGTTCTTCCTCTTCGCCGGCAACCGAGCTCGGATGCGCGAGTCGAAGGCAAGTGCACCGCAGTGATCTCCGAGCTCGTCTGCCACCAGAGCCATTGCGGTCGCGGCATCGAGCGCAGCGTCCAACCTGTCGCGGTCGCCGAGCGGCGCCGACATCAAGCGGCCGGCATCGATCAACAGGAGCACATCGCGATCCTGCTCGATGCGGAACTGGTTGCTCATCGGACGACCGGTGCGCGCCGTTGCTCGCCAATTGACCTGACGGATGTCGTCGTCTGGTGTGTAGTCGCGGATGGATTCGAAGTCAGTTCCCAACCCGAAAGGCCCTCGGGCAGAGCTTCCTGGATTTCTTAGCAATCCCAGTCTCACCTGCAACGCGAGCCTGCGTGCCGCAGGGAGATCCGGGTAGACGAGGACCTGGTGAGCTGCGTCGGCCCCGTGATACCAGCGCCCAAGCTTCAACGGTCCTGTAGTTCGATCTGCGGGGCCGGGGAGGTCAACGTGCCCTCGCGTGCGCGCGAGCACGGTGCCGGTGAGCGAGCGTTCGGCTTCTTGGGGAGTGATCTCGATCCCTGCCGGCGCCGGCTGCCGCAACCTGATCGCGGTCGACAGGTTGGTCGCCCGGATCGAGTAAGCAGCTGTGCGACCCCGCACGAGTGTCTTGGGGATGTCTTTTTCCAAACTCGGACGCTGGCGCACCGACAGCGCGTCGACCACTACTGCTCCTGCCAGCGCTATCGCGGCGAGAGCGGCAAGCGCCGGAGGAACAACCAGGGCCGCGACCGCAACGACGAAGAACCCGCATGCGGCCCTCGGCGTTGGGGCCATATCAGCGAGGAACGGGCACCGAGTCGAGTGCGGCTTGCAGCGCGTCTTCTGGGTGGTAGCGCTCGAGCTCCGCTTCGGGACTCAACACGAGCCGGTGGCGAAGCACGGGACGGATCATCCGGCTGACGTCATCGGGCACTACGAAGTCGCGACCGGCGATCCGGGCGAACGCCTTGGCTGCTACCAACAGGTGAACCGACGCGCGGGGACTTCCACCGAGAGTGACGCTCGGCAGCTCGCGCGTTGCTCTAACCAACGCGACGCAGTAGCCGGCAACTCCGTCCGAAACGCGCGTGCCGTCGAGCTCGTCTCGGGCGGCGGACAGATCTTGCGCCGATGCAACCTGTGCTACTTCATCGAGCATCTGCGGCTCGACCCCGCTGTGGGACAGTCCGACGATCCGTGCCTCGGTCGCTTCGTCGGGGTAACCGATGCGAACGTTCAACAAGAAGCGGTCGAGCTGTGCCTCGGGCAGCGGATAGGTGCCCTCGTATTCGATCGGGTTCTGCGTCGCGAGCACAAGGAACGGTCGCGGTAATGGATGGGTCGTCCCGTCAACGGTCACCTGACGCTCTTGCATCGCCTCGAGCAGCGCGGCTTGCGTCTTCGGCGGCGTGCGATTGATCTCGTCGGCGAGCAGCACATTGGTGAACACGGGACCTTCGCGGAAAGCAAGCTCTCCGGCGCGCAGGGTCATCGTGCCGGTGAGATCGGACGGCAACATGTCGGGAGTGAACTGGACCCGCTTGAAGCTCACGCCGATCGTGCGGGCAAGCGTGGTGGCAAGCAGGGTCTTCGCAACTCCGGGAGGGCCTTCCAGCAGGACGTAGCCGCCCGCGACAGCTGCGACGAGCACTTCTTCCGTGACGTGCTCGTCCATCAGAACCGCTTTGCCGGTCTCGTTCTTGATGCGTGCTAGCAGTTCTTGGATCACGTCTCCTCCATCCTCATCGCAACCCCTTCGATGGTCGAGGCGCATGCTTCGAGCGTGCCATCGCCGCTGCGAGAGCGTCGATATACACGCGTCGTGGGGGCAACGGGTCGTCGTCCGAGATCTCGGGCGGGCCCAAGCGTCTACCCGTGGCGATCAGCAACAGAAGAACTCCGACCCCTGCGATGGCCAAAGCCCATCGCCAGCGGTAGGGGATCGCCCCCAGCCCCGTTCCGTACCCATGAACGGTCTCTACGAATGCGACCGGTCGGCCTCCCGGCCCCGCGATCGCGAGACCCAATGCGGCATTGTCCGCCCGATCGAGGTATCGGTTCTCGAGGAACGATGCATCGGCCAGAGCCACGACGCGGCCCGCACCTAGAGAGCGCACAGCAACGGTTGCCATCTCGGGAGAGCTTCCGACGACCGGCAGAGCATCACCGGTATGCGACCACGCTGCGAAGCCGCCGGTTTCGATACGAGACACCCCCGCGGTTTCGGGAACGTTCAAGAGCGCGTGCGCGCTCCCTTGCGCGGCGAGGTTCCAGTCCAGCGCTCCACCGACAACGCTCCCGAGCCACGGTTCGATGTCTTCTCCCCCCGCGACCAAGGTCCCGCCCGACGAGACGAACGTTCGCAGTTCCGCGATCTGATCGAGAGGGAGCTCCGTCGCGTCCAGCACCACCAGAGTTGTGCTCGGGTCGACCTTCTCGAAAGGCGCGGATGTTTTTTCCTCGACGGGATGCCCGTAGTCCTTCAAGAGATCTGCATAAGCGGCGACGCCTTCGGGTGATGTCGAGAATGCCGACAGTGCGGGGCCGGTAGGTCCTCCGGCGACTGCATCCAGCAGCGCGACCAGGAGGTCGACCGAGACCACGACGACGACTGCGATCAGGGCATAGCGCCACCAGCGATTCACGCGGCAGACTCCTGAATGATTTTCGTCACGGGGTCGTGCGCTTCCCGTAAGTCTTCGGATGTGGCGGCGGCACCTCCGTACGCGACCCGCTCGAATCGACTCGCCAGTGCATCGAACGTCGTCGAGCTAAGCCCGCGCGCGATGTCGTGGGTAGGAAGGGACTCTCTGTAAGAGATCGCGTGAGCGGCATCGAGTCGCAACAGAGCGACTCGGAACAGCAATCGGAAGGCTTCATCGAGCTCGCCGCGGCCCTCGGCTTCGCGAGCCCGGCGTTCGAGGTCCTTGATGAGTGCCGATCGAGAGGCACCCTCAGGGGTCGTTGCGTAGCGCACCTGAGGCGCGCGGCGAGCGGTCATGCGGCGAGTGACGAGTATCGAAGTGATCAGCACCAGTGCCCCGATGGCGGCCCACAACCCGGCTGCATGAAAGGGGAAGTGCGCGGCGATCGTGTCGAAGACTCGCGTCAGAGCGTCTGCGATGCTTCGAAACAATCCTTCCAATGGACGGGGGATCGGAACCGGGTGGAAGCGAGATTCACCGGCTATCTCTCCTGCACGATCGCGCGCACCGGTTATGGAAGCTCCCGCTCCTCCTGCCGCAAGCGTTTTAACTCGGGCGAGTCGCTCCTCCGGTGTTCCCGAAAGCAGCGCGCGCATGTCCACCGGACGCCCGTCGACGACGGTGACGTCTTCGAGCCGGTCGAGTGCATGTGGGTCGTGCTCTGCCCGGACCGCAAGCTCGTGCAGCTGCTGGGTGGTCACCGGCGGCGATGCGTGCGCGGTCACCGGCATCAACACGACGGCAACAGCCACGACGACGGCCGGCAATCTCGATCTCACTCTTGCGGTTTCCACCCGGGAGG
>JBHELU010000228.1:0-2805 GCA_046262955.1 Actinomycetota bacterium
AGCACGGACTCGACCGCGACGTCTGCAACCGTCAAAGCGGCGGGATCCGGTTCGGTCAGTTGCGCACAGGGATCGACGACCGGTGCTGCTGTGATCAAGTTCAACAACGGCAAGAAGGTGACGGTTTCGATCACCACAACGGATGTTGCCGCAGTCGTTCAGGTCACGGCCAAAGTCACCAAGAGCACCGAGCCTGCAGTTGCGGTGGGCGATAGCGCGTACGGAGTGCTCGCATTCGATGCCGACGCCACCAAGTGCAACTCCGGCGGTGTCACGAGCGCGACTTTCCAGGGACTCGTCGGAGGCGGCAGCCCCAGCTAGGCCACAAAAGAAACTTTAGTGAAAACGGCCCCCGGATCCGGGGGCCGTTTTCATTCCCGCGACCGTCGAATTAGTTGTCAAGTGGTCCGGTGTATTTCAGGATGTCGATGCCGCGCGTGTAGTCGATCGAGTAGACGATGCGGTCGGTGATCCAGTGCACGGCCGAAGTCTCGGCAGCGACCGGTAGGAAGCGACCGATCTCTTTGATCTTCCCGTCCGAGTCGATGTGCAGGAAGCGCGTCCCGTGGTCGTAAGCGCCCAGCGCAACAACGCCTCCATCTTTGAACGTCTCGTTCGGCTCGAACCAGTGCGTCGAGCAACCCATCCCGTTGGCAGGCGGGTTTACGTCGGTCTCGGTCCCGTTGTGCAGTTGGAACTGATCGAGCAGGTGGAACGTGTGGGTCGTCTTCCAGCTGGACGCGTCCCACGTCATGAATGCGGCGCTGCCGACCTCACACCGAGGGGTCCCATTGGTTTCACCGGCGGACATCATCAGCGGGTCGCGACCGTGCTGCGCCCACATGGCCGAGTGGATGAACCGGGTATCCCCGGGCGAGCCCTGCGCAAGGATCTTCGGGCGCAAGATGTTCTGACGCGCGTCTAGCAACAACATCGGGTTCGACGATGCCAAGAGGATGCCCGGACGCAGCTCGTTCAGATCGTGCGAGGGGTACACGGAAGTCTTGAACATCGTGTGATCGGTCCACTTAACCGTCTCCAACTTCGGCGCCGTCGGTTTGCGCAGGTCGACGATCAGTCCATCCGATCCGTACAACCACGTGCAGTCGAAAAGACACTCGTCCGTGTGGCTCGCGGCATTCGGTAGGTCCGCGATCTCTTTGGGATTCGTTTTGTCTTCGACGTCGTAGACGCGCAGCAGGTTGGGACGCGTGTCGGCGAAGATCAGGATCTTGCCGTTCGTCGCAACGTCTTCGTTCTCCCAACCGGCGCCGATGTAAGTGCGGCTCTCCAGCTTCGGATCAAGGGGCTTCGAGACGTCGTAGATCGTGATGGTCTTGGCGCTCGTTACATAGAGGTAGTGGCCCACGAGTCGACCGCCGATCCCGTGAAGCTGTTCGTCTTGAACGAGCTTGATGTACTTGACGTTCTTCGAGCCATAGCCGTCGGGCACCGGCCCCCGATCGAGCGGGGCGGCCGAAGCTGGAGCGAGTAATGCGAAGCCGAGAAGACACGCGATCGGCACGGCAAGCTTTCTCAATTGATGACCTCCTAGCGGAACGGACGCACAGGACTTCTAGAGGGGCTTGCCCGATTCCTTCTGGAGCTGCCGCCTATCGCAAAAGTAGATACAGGCCAATGGCGGTAAAGCCCAATCCGAGCACCACTCCGCCCGTGCCCAGCAGCTGAGAGCGATCTGCGGTGCGAGTCGTCCAACGAGTTGCGAGCGGAACGAGGATCGCGGCGAGCCCGATTCCCAGAAAGATCTGAGCGACCGGATGACCGCCGCCGATCACGTACGCCGCGACGACTGCGACTGCCAGAGCGACCCATTGAAGCAGCCACGCGTGACGTCCTGTGATCGGAGGTGGGCGATCGTTCATGGGCCGTGAGGGTACGCCTTGGAGCGGGACGGGGGCCAGCGCGTCATACTCGGGCCATGAGACCTCGACCCCGTACCCGGTGTAACCGTTGAGCTTGCCTATCTACGACAAGGACGAAGCCTTCGCTGCCGTCAAAGAGGCGTCGTCACGATTCGCCGCTCTTCTTCGATCGGCCAACGATCCGACTCGCACGGCGATCGGAAAGTGGAGCGTCGCCGAAGTAGCGACGCACGCCAGCCACATCTACCAGATGTATCCGGGTCTGGTTGCGGGCGAGTCGTCACCGATCGAGGACCACCTGAACATGAGCCCGTTCTGGGACAAGCTCCTTGCGGAGGACCCCGAACGGGACCTGAAAGTGATCGCGGATCGCATCCAGAGCTCGGCCGACAGATTCGTCGCGGCGGCCGACTCCGCCGAGTGGACCCAGCTCGTCAACTGGCACGGCGGCGTGAAGATCCCCGTCTACTCGCTCGCTGCCATCCTGACCAACGAAGCCGACCTGCACGGCCTCGACGTTGCGTCTGCCGAAGGCCGCTCGTGGACCGTTCCCGCCGACCACGCGCGCATCGTCATCACCGGGCACTTCCCACTCCTTCCGAACTTCGTAAATAAGGAAGCCGCCGACTTCGGCGCGGTTTACGAATTGCGCGTACGTGGCGGTGACAGGGTGTTCGTAACCGTCGACCACGGCTCGATCGATATCGACAAGCAGCGACCCGCTCCGGTCGACTGTCGCATCTCGGCCGACCCCGTCCAGTACGTGCTCGTCGGCTACGGGCGGAAGTCGCAATGGGGGCCGATCCTCATGGGCAAGATCGCATCGTGGGGCAAGAAACCGTGGCTCTCGATGCGATTCGCCAAGCTCTTCCACGCCGTCTAAGCACGTTTCGGGACCGCTCTCGCAGAGGGTACATATAGA
>JBHELU010000229.1:0-4062 GCA_046262955.1 Actinomycetota bacterium
GTCGCGCACTATTGCAAATCCTCGAAGTGGTTCGACGGTCACCGGCTGCTTGAGGTCTTTGACCAACAGCTTGCATGCAAGCCCGTTCACGCCGTTGATCAGCATCCCATCCGAACCGCAGATCCCGTGAGCACAAGACCGCCTCAACGCAAGCGTGCTGTCGTGGAACCACTTCACCTTGTGCAAGCAGTCGAGCAGCCGGTCCATCGGCTCGGCCTTAACGGTGTATTTCTCGAAATGCGGTTCGGAGTCGGTCTCGGGATTGAAGCGCAGGATCTTCAGCTTGACGTCGATCTGCTCGTGCGTGGATTCGAGCGTGGTTGCCTCAGTCGCCACCGTCAGTACTTCCTTTCCACGGGCACGTATCGGCCGAGTGTTACGTCCTTGTAGGCAAGTCGTGTCTCGCCCTCGACCGTCTTCGTCGCGAACGTGTGCTTAAGCCAGTGCTCGTCCTCGCGCATCGTGTGGTCCTCGCGGTAGTGGCCGCCTCGGCTTTCAGTGCGGGCCCTGGCAGAAACGACCAGAGCTTCGGCCATGTCGAGCAAGAAGCGCAGCTCGACGTGCTCGATGAGCTCGGTGTTGAAGACCTTGGCGTGGTCTTTGACGCGCACCTTCGTGAAGGCTTGCTTGAGATCTCCGATCGTCCGCAGGACCGAGCTGAGGGAGTCTTCTGTGCGGTTCACAGAGGCTTTGTCCATCATCTCCTCTTGCAACGTGGCCCGGATCTCGGCCGACGATCCCTCGCCGCCACCCTCCATAAGTGCCGCGAGCTCTTTCTCGACGGCTTCCTCGGAGTGCTCGGGGATATCTAGCAGTGGGTGGGTCGATGCGTACTCCGCCATCGCGATGCCGCCGCGACGACCGAACACCACGATGTCCAGCAAAGAATTCGTACCAAGCCGGTTCGCGCCGTGCACCGACACGCATGCACACTCACCCGCTGCGTAGAAACCCTCGAGGACTTCGTTCTTGTGGTTCCACACGACCTGCGCGTTCACATCGGTCGGGATGCCGCCCATCGCGTAATGGGCAGTTGGAACGATCGGCACGCCTTCTTTCAACGGGTCGACGTTCAGGTACGTGCGTGCGAATTCGGTGATGTCGGGGAGCTTGCGTTCGATAACTTCGGGGTCCAGGGCCGTCAGATCTAGAAGGATGTAGTCCTTCTTGGGCCCGGCGCCGCGGCCCTCTTTGATCTCGAAGAACTCGGCGCGCGACACCATGTCGCGCGGAGCCAGGTCTTTGATCGTCGGCGCGTAGCGCTCCATGAAGCGCTCGCCGTCCCCGTTCCGGAGGATCCCTCCCTCACCACGCGCGGCCTCCGACAGAAGGATTCCCAACCCGTACAAACCGGTGGGATGGAATTGATAGAACTCCATGTCTTCGAGCGGTAAGCCTTTGCGGTAAACAACCCCGGGCCCGTCACCGGTAAGCGTGTGTGCGTTCGACGTGATCTTGAACATCTTTCCGTAGCCACCGGTAGCGAACAGCACCGTCTTGGAGTGGAAGACGTGTAGATCACCGGTTGCGATCTCGTAAGCAACGATCCCTGCGCACCCACCGTCCACAAGGATCAGGTCCATCACGAAGAACTCGTTGAAGAACTCGGCGCCCTGCTTGTTGCACTGCTGGTACAGGGTTTGAAGGATCATGTGCCCGGTGCGGTCGGCCGCGTAGCAGGCTCGCCGGACCGGTGCTTCGCCGTGGTTCCGTGTGTGTCCACCGAACCGGCGTTGGTCGATCTTGCCTTCGTCGGTTCTATTGAACGGCAGGCCCATCCGCTCGAGGTCGAGGACGGAGTCCACCGCTTCCTTGCACATGACATCGACCGCGTCCTGGTCCGATAGGAAGTCCCCACCCTTGACGGTGTCGAATGCATGCCATTCCCAGGAGTCCTCTTCGACGTTCGCCAGCGCAGCGCACATGCCGCCCTGCGCGGCCCCCGTGTGGGACCTGGTTGGGTAGAGCTTGGAAACGACCGCCGTTTTGACGCGCGATCCGGATTCGAGTGCGGCCCGAAGGCCTGCTCCGCCCGCCCCCACGATGACGGCGTCGTACGTATGGAACCGGGTCGTCATGCCTTGATCAGCCCCCGGACGCCGGGTTGAACGTGACGAGAACGGCCGTCCCCATCAGAAGTGCTCCGAAGGCGAGCGTGTAGAGCGTTCCTTTGATCACCGTTCGAGCACCTCCGGAGCGGACGTAGTCGTCGATGATGATCCGAAGGCCGTTGCAGCCGTGCAACAGAGCAAGGAACAGCATCACCCAGTCGAAGGTCTTCCATCCGACCCCGGTCCACCGGCTGGCGACGAAGGCGAAGTCCACGCGCTCCACGCCTGCACCCATGATGTGCATGATGAAAAGGTGGATCAGTACCAGGAACAACAAGATGACCCCCGAGATGCGCATGAAGAACCAGGACCACACCTCGAAGGACGAGGGCTTGCGCTCGGGCGTGAAGGCCTGCGGCCTCTTCTTGCGATAGACCTCTTCGATCGTCGCCATGTGCCGGCGCATCTTATTGCCTGTTCAATCGGCTCCTGCCGACCGGAGCACTAGCATGTTCGGATGGACCAAGAACGCGTAACCGATTCCGGCATCGAGATACAGCCGGTCTACGCGCAGGCCGATGGAGACTCGCAACCGGGTGAGTGGCCGTTCACCCGCGGGATCTATCCCGACATGTATCGCAAACGTCTGTGGACGATGCGGCAGTACGCGGGATTCGGTTCGGCCGAGGAAACGAACGAGCGCTTCAGATACCTGCTCCAAGCTGGTCAGACCGGGCTTTCGGTCGCGTTCGATCTCCCTACGCAGATGGGCCTCGACTCGGACCACCCCCGGGCTGCGGCCGCGGTGGGCCGGGTCGGGGTTGCCATCGACTCATTGGCGGATATGAAGCTCTTGCTGAGCGAGATCCCCGTCGCCGAGGTATCGACCTCGATGACGATCAACGCGACGGCGTCGATCCTGTTGCTCCTGTACGAGCTGGTGGCGCTGGAGCAGGGAGCCGCGGCGGACCAGATAACGGGGACCACTCAGAACGACATCTTGAAGGAGTACGCGGCTCGCGGCACGTACATCTATCCGCCCAAGCCGTCGATGCGGATCATCACCGACCTATTCGCCTACTGCAAAGATCGGCTGCCGCGGTGGAACACGATCTCCATCTCGGGCTACCACATGCGCGAAGCGGGCTGCACGGCAGTTCAAGAAGTCGCTTTCACGATCGCCGACGGGATCGCCTACGTCCAAGCAGCGATCGACGCAGGGCTCGACGTCGACGACTTTGCCCCGCGGCTCTCGTTCTTCTTTGCCTGCCATATGAACTTCTTCGAAGAGGTCGCCAAGTTCCGAGCAGCAAGAACGCTGTGGGCTCGCGTTATGAAAGAGCGCTTCGGCGCGAAGAACCCGAAGTCGATGATGCTTCGCTTCCACACCCAAACCGGTGGAGCAACACTCACCGCACAGCAACCCGAGAACAACATCGTGCGTACTGCTCTGGAAGCCTTGGCTGCCGTTCTCGGTGGAACGCAATCTCTGCACACGAACTCGTTCGACGAAGCGCTGGCGCTGCCAAGCCAGAAGGCAGCGACGATCGCACTGCGGACGCAACAGATGCTTGGATACGAATCCGGCGTGGCCGACGCTGCCGATCCGTTAGGCGGATCGTGGTTGATCGAGTCTTTGACCTCAGAGATCGAAGAGCTCGCAACCGATTACCTGCGCAAGATCGACGACATGGGTGGCGCGGTTGAAGCGATCGAGTCTGCCTGGATGAAGAAGGAGATCGAGGACTCGGCTTTCAAGATCGCGCAAGGGGTCGAAGCGGGGAGCCGCGTCGTGGTCGGGGTCAATCGCTTCCAGGCCGAGTCCGAAGAGCCGGTCGAGCTCATGCAACTCGATCCCGAGCTTGCACAGCGACAGTTGGACCGTCTGGCGCAGGTGAGGCGCGATCGCGATCAAGGAGCCGTCGATGCTTCGTTGAAGGCGGTGTCCGAAGCCGCCAAGGACGACGACAACCTTCTGTACCCGATGCGTGACGCTCTGGCTGCGCACGCG
>JBHELU010000230.1:0-16274 GCA_046262955.1 Actinomycetota bacterium
TCTTTCCGACGGTGGGCGTGAAAGACGACGGTGCCACGAGCGGCGGCGACACCGAGATGGCCGTTGACAAACGAGGCACTCTGTTCGAGGGCGATCTGTGGCTCGGCAACGACTCGATCTACATCACTGAAGACAAGGGCAAGAGTTGGACATGGTCTCCCGCGTCGCACGACGCTGCAAGCGACCGCGAGTGGCTCGTCTACAACCCGAAAGACGACGCCCTCTATGGTTGGTACGACGGGCTCAAAGCAGGAATGGAAGTGATCAGGGCCGAGCTGGACACGGCTGCCGGTGACAAGACGGCGTTGCTGGCTCCGCAAGAGACCGTCGCCGTTCCGGCGGACCAAGGTTGTCCGAGCAGCAGCTGCCCCGACGAGGCGAACGGCGTTCCGATACTTCATGGAACGGAGTCGCCCGGCGTTCCTTCCGTTGGTCCCGACGGAACCGTGTACTTCCCCTTCGGCTATCAGGTAGCCGGAAAGGGGATCGGGATCGCCGAGACGACCGACGGTGTGAACTTCACCTATCGATACGTCAAAGGTGCCGGGCACGGGAACGCTGGAGATGTCGACAGTGACTTCCCGGTCTCGGCCGTTGACAAAGCAGGTCACCTCTACGTCGCGTGGTCTGAGAAGAAGAAGGGCGCAAACAACAGCGAGTACACGATCTACTTCGCCGAATCCTCGGACAAGGGAAAGACCTGGACCGATCCGACACCGATCAGCAGCTCGGTATCGAAAACGGCGATCTTCCCGACGATCGCCGCCGGAGCCGATGGGCATGTTGCCATCGGGTGGTACGGAACGACACACAAGGGCAACGCCAACAAGATGAAAAAGGACGTCCCCTGGGACGTTTACATAGCGACTTCTTCAGACGCCGCTTCGGCCAAACCTCACTTCCGGCCCACCAATGTCGATGCAAACTTCCACCATGGAGCCATCTGCACCGGCGGGCTCGGTTGCCCGGGGGATTCCAGGAAGCTGCTCGACTTCTTCATGGTTGGCATCGACAACAAGAACGGCGGAGCGATGGGTGTCTACACCCGCGACTTCGGCGAGACCGGCACGGAGATCGCGTTCGTACACCAGCGCTGACGTATGAATCACGAACGCGGATATGCCTAGCGCTTCCGCGCGCGGAAGAACATAAAGAGCGGAAGACGGCGCCACTGAGCAAGGGCAGGCCGCTCGGCAACCGCTTCTTCGCTCGGCCGGGGTTCTCGGATGAGCTCGATCACGAACCCGTTCTCTTCGAGCGCGAGCGTGTATTCCTCGAGCGAGTACATCCACCCGTGGAACGTGATCTCGAGACCGTCTCGCTCCACTCTTTCGTCGAGACGGCGAGGCCCGTAGTACGAATCCTTGATGACGAATGGAGCGTCCGGCTCTCGACTTTGAAAGCGCCCCGCATCGGTCATCGGATGTGCGATGCACGCGCACAAATGGCCTCCGGGAGCGAGCACTCGAGCGAGCTCCGCGGCGGTCTTCTGCAAGTCGTCGACATTCTGTAGCGAGTTGTATGCAACAACGAGATCGAAGCCCGCGTCGCCGAACGGAAGCTGCTCTCCGGGCGCGACGAGATAGTTGCCGTCAGGATCGGATCGCCGAGCGTGTCGGACGAGGGTCGGCGATGGATCGGTCCCGACGATGTCGTATCCGCGCTCCTTCAGATCCCGGCACACGCGGCCCTCTCCACAGCCGACTTCGAGGGTCGGTCCAAAAGATCGTGGGAGCACTTCGCCGTAGAAGGTGCCGGAATAGATACGGAATATGTCGTGTCCTGGAGTGCGAACCCACTTCACCCAGTTCTCCGCCTCGTCCTCCCACGTTTGACTCATCGATGATGAAGCATTGAGTGATCAGCCCCGCGCAAAGGCCGGAAGCTCCGTAACCGGATTGATCTCGGTCGTGCAGTGCGTGATGCCGGGGGCAAGAAACTCTCGGACGGCCTGGATGTCGTCCGTTTCCACCGCGAAATGCATCGTGTGCCGGGTCGCGTCGACGAGCGCTAAGTGAACCTTCAGGCCCTCGGCCTTCGTATTCAGCAGGGACTCGGGTCGCTCTTCGCGGTTGCTGGGGCAATGGTCGGGCGTGTGGACCTGCTTCACGTAGAAAAGCATCGTTTCTCCTTCGTTCGGGTGCCCGTGCTCGCCGGCCCGTGGGCCGGTATGTTTCCTGAGCCGCCCATGTCGCGGCGGACGAGCGCATCAGACTAGTGGAAGGGAGATGGACCGATGGCGGGTATCGAAACCAAGAGCTTCGAGTCTCCAGACGAGACCCGTACCCCCGACAAGACGACGCTTGCGATCGTGAACCTCGGCGGTGTGGCGGCCTCTCGCATGACGGCCCAGCCCGGTTGGCGCTGGTCCGAGTGCATCAAGCCCGTTGTGGGAACGGATTCGTGTCAGGCGCACCACGTCGGTGTCGTTCAGTCCGGTCAATTGCACATCGAACACGAAGACGGGAGCAAAGTTGATATCGGGGCAGGCGACGCATATGTGATCGAGCCCGGCCACGACGCGTGGGTCGTCGGTGACGAGCCGTTCGTTGGTTTCGAATTCGACAGCAAGACCGCGCAGGATTACGCGTCATCCTGATCGACGCACTGCTAGCCAGAGGGGCCGCAAGCTGAAGTTCGGCCTTCAGTTACCCAACTCGCTGGCGGGAACCGACGAAACAGCGATCCTCGCGAGCGCTCGGATTGCCGAACGCTTCGGTATGGACTCGGTGTGGATGTTCGACCATCTGTTCACGCCGGCCGACTTGGATTCCAAGTATCCGTACTCGCGCGATGGCTCGTACCCGTTGACGGCGGATGACCCCTTCTTCGATCCGCTGGGTCTCTACGGCGTTCTCGCTTCCGCGACCGAAAAGATTCGCATCGGCACCGGCGTGCTCATTGCCGCATACCGACATCCGATCGTCCTGGCCAAGATCCTCGCGACTATCGAACGGTTCGCCCCGGGTCGCGTCGTTCTTGGTGTCGGGGCGGGATGGATGCGTGAGGAGTTCGATGCGGTCGGGGTCGACTACGAACGGAGGGGAGCGAGACTGGACGAGTACATCGCGGCCCTTCGTTCCATCTGGTCGGGTGAAACGACGGGCTTCGACGGTGATTTCTATCGCTGGGATGCTGCGGGCTTTCAGCCGGCCCCCACAACCCCTATCCCGGTACTCGTCGGCGGCCACACAGACGCGGCTTTGCGCCGGGTCGCGAAGCTCGGTGATGGGTGGGCGATCACCACGGGCCGGGGACAGGGGGCCGGCATCGACGCGGTGGCCGCTCGGATCCAGGATCTAAAGGGCCTGCTCGATGCCAACGGCCGATCTCTCGACGACCTGGAGCTTCTCTATCAAACGGCGTTGTGGTTCTCGGACAGTGCGCATCCGAAACTTCCGCTTACCGGGCCGGTGGATCAGATCGTGGAATCGATCGGCCGTCTTCAGGACATTGGCGTAACGACGATCGATCTCGTGATCTTCGGCCCGACTTCGCTGATCGAAGAATCGATCCAAAAGTTCGCGGAGGAAGTTCAGACCCAGATCGGGACGCGCGCTATCTAAGTGCAACTCACTGCTGGATGAATCCGAACAGGATGTCGGACGGCCCTGTGACCGGCGATCCTGTTACCACCGTGCCGACGACAACGAATCCCGAAGGGACCGCCGCGACACCTTCGTAGTCGCCGAAGGTCTCTTCGATCGCGTCGTTAGGCATCTTGTCAGCGTCGAAGGGTCCCGCTAGGTGCGTCTCGCACCACGTGCCCGGTGACCCACACGGCTTGTTGAACCAAAGGTCAGTCAACAGCACATCGTCTCCGGAGGTCTGATCGTTCCTGAAGTCGTAGTAGATGACTCCAGGGTCACCGTTGTTCCCGATTCCAGCCGTGAGGTCGAGTACTTCGCTGGAATCTTCGAACGCAACCGCCGGTGTGCTCCATGATCCGCCATCGTCACGCGAGCTAGTCATCCACACCTGCGAAGACTTGTGGCTGATCACGAGCGCCCAGATCGTTGAGATCGTTCCGTTCGAGGCAGTCACGGTGGACGGCACCGGATGCACGGGGTCGGTAGCCCCCCTGTAGCTGTCGTCGTCCGCGAAGCTCGAAGGGATGCTCGCCATCGAGAGCGGGTCGCTCCATGAGTTTCCGCCATCACTCGACGTCGTCGAGTAGAGGGTCAAGTTGTCATCCGTGACGGCTCCGCGTTCGAACGTCGCAAGGAGTTTTCCATCGCGCAAAACGTTCAGTGTGCACATGAACTGCGTATCGGTCAGCTGAGCCGGTCCGATGGGCTGCGGAGCCGACCAGGTCTGCCCACCGTCTGTCGTTCGAGAGAATTCCATCGTGCGATCGAGCTGTAGTCCGACGCTGTAGTTCCACGCTACGTATGCGGTGCCCGGGGACGAGGGATCGGTTGCTAGATAGGTCGCATCAACATGTTGCGGCGAAGTGACGGAGATCACCGATTTCCGGTCCGACCAAGTAAGCCCTCCGTCGGTGGAGACGTTGACGGCGATGGCGCCCGTGAGACTGTTGTTGCCGAGGAATGAACTGAGGTAAAGAGTTCCGTCCTCCGAAAATGCCAGCACGGGGTTGATGGCGCCGTTGTACATCACCTTGTCGTTGCAGCCGGGCATCAGCCCCGGCGGTACTACCTTGGTCCACGTGTTGCCCTCGTCGAATGAAGTTGCAACGACGAGACCGTCTTGCCAGTCGGCTTCCCAGACGGCGACCACGTTCTTGTGGTCTCGAGGGTTAACTGCAACAACCGGCTCACGCTCCTCGCCCTTTCGGCCGGTCGCATCGGCAGCTGCATTGCAGTCCGCCGGGAGGTCGCTCGCTCCCGAGATAACTCGCATGTCGGTCGGTGTGGCTGGAGACTGGGAGCCCTCTTCGAGCCCGATTCCGTGATTCGCTGCCGCGATCGAAGGAGTCGCGAGCAGCGTCGTGACGCTTAGTAGCGTTCCAATTCCGACCGCAAGTACGCGATGCCTACCCAATAGCCGCCGCATGATGAACCCCTATCGCTAGCTGTTTGCCCGCTTTCCTCACTTACGCTAGAGATAAGAGGACCGCGAAACATCCGGGCGGACCCCGATTTGTGAATCAGACTTAGGTCCGAAGTCTGCGACGACCACCCCGTGTCACAATCCGGCCGTGGCTACGACGGTTCTGATCGTCGACGATCACGCGACCTTTCGGTCGCGTTGCCGCCGGTTGCTGCAGTCCGGCGGCTTTCGGGTCGTCGGCGAAGCGGAAGACGGAGGCAGTGCGGTGGTTGCTTCCCGCAGGCTGCGTCCGGACCTAGTGCTCCTTGACGTACAACTCCCGGACCGTAATGGTTTCGACGTAGCCGAAGACATTATCGGGGGCGCAGGGGCGAGCACCGTGATCATGATCTCGAGTCGAGATGCGTCGGAGTACAGGGGATCTTTGAACCGAAGCCGCGCGGACGGCTTCATCGCCAAAGCCGACCTGTCGCTGGCGGCCCTCGAAGAAGCCCTCGCAACCGGATCATGAGCGTCGCTTCGGCACCCGCCATCGCAGCCGCGGGACCGAGACGATCTCGTGCAGGGAATGAACGGCCCTCGTGGATATTGCTTGGGGTTATCGGAGCGCTCGGCGTTGTAGCCGCCGTTCTAACTCGGATCTACACGGATCTGGAGCTGGTCTTCATAGGCCACGGCTTGGTCTTTATCGCAGCAGGGTTGGTGGCTTGGGCCCACCGGCCGACGAATCCAATCGGAAAAGTGATGATCCTGTTCGGATTCCTCTGGTGGGTTCCGACTGAAGCGCAACCGATCTCGCCGCTTGTGTTCACGATCACGAACTCGTTTCAGTCGGCGGCATCAGTTGTGTTGGCATACCTGTTGCTCTCGTACCCGCAAGGGAGACTGACGACGAAGACCGCTCGTGCGATCGTTATCTTTGCGATATTTCGAGCGCTCTATAACAACGTCTTCTTCCTTCCTTTCTACGACCCGCGCGCATTCGGGTGCGTCACATGCCCGGCTCACATGAATCTCCTGCTGTGGAAATCCATCCCCCGGCTCGTCATTGATGCTGGGAACGCGAACCCATTCCTGTTTGCCATACAAGAGGTCTCGATCGCCACCGTGCTGGTTGTGAGATTCATACGGGGAACCCGGCCGGCTCGTATGGTTTTGGGACTGGTGCTGGTGCCCGCCGCCGTCCTTCTGCTTGCGGACACCGCAACATCATTGTTCTTGATCTTCGCTCTGCACTACGCGTCGATTTTCACCCCATCTCCCTCGGCGTTCACGATCCCGGCCAACGTGATCAGGGGCGCACTTTTCTTCCTGCCACTGACCTTCTTCGCAGGCGTCTTGCGTCTGCGGGCGCGCCGCGCCAGGGTGTCGCGGCTGGTAGTGGATCTAGGCGAAGGCCCTACGTCGAAGAGCGTCCAGCAGGCAGTATCGGAGACGCTCGGCGATCCCACCGCGGAGATCGGCTTCTGGGTAGACCGGTCGCAGGGGTACGTGACGGCCGAAGGACGACCGATGCGATTGCCCGCCGAGGGATCCGAGCGCGTTGCAACGCGATTGGAGAGCGATGGTCGGCCGCTGGCGGTCATCGTGCACGATGCTGCTTTTCTCGAAGATCCGGGCTTGGTCGAGGGCGTCGGAGCCGCCGCGAGGCTTGCGGTCGAGAACGAGCGACTTCAGGCTGAAGTACGCGCTCAGTTGGAAGAGGTGAAGGCATCGAGAGCCAGGATCCTTGCGGCCGGCGACTCGGAGCGCCGCCGCATCGAGCGCAACCTTCACGATGGCGCGCAACAACGACTCGTCTCACTTGCCCTAGCGCTTCGAATGGCAACCGAGCGGGCAGGGCCGAAGGACGCAGAGCTCGCCGCCCTGTTGCACGAGGCCGGTGAGGACTTGAGCGCCGCTCTGGGGGAGCTGCGTGAGCTGTCGCGTGGATTACATCCTGGTGTCGTCGCAGAAGAGGGGCTGGCCGCCGCCATCGAAACGCTCACCGAGCGAGCAGCCGTTCCCATAAGTGTCGACGTCCCGGAGGAGCGCTTCCCCGAAGACGTCGAAGTCGCTGCCTACTTCGTCGTGTCCGAGGCACTTGCAAACGTTGCAAAACATTCCGGGGCGTCGAAAGCCGCTGTGAGAGTCTCGCGAGACGTGGACCGGGTCCAAGTCGAGGTCTCCGACGACGGCGTCGGGGGAGCGGATCCTCGGGGCGGCACGGGCTTGCGCGGCCTCGACGATCGGGTCGCAGCGATCGACGGCTCGCTTGACGTTGAGAGTCCCCCCGGCCGGGGAACCAGCGTCAGGGCGCTGCTCCCGTGCGGGTAACACTTGCAGACGACTCGGTGCTGGTTCGAGAGGGGCTCGCGCGGCTGCTTCAGGACCATGGGATGGAAGTCATCGCCCAGGCGGGAACCGCCGAGGAGCTGATCGACCTCGTCGGTGAAGACCCGCCCGACATCGCCGTCGTCGATATCAGGATGCCGCCGACGCACACCGATGAAGGGCTCCGTGCGGCAGAGACCATCCGTGCGTCGCATCCAGACGTTGCCGTACTCGTCCTCTCGCAGCATCTGAACACTCGCTACGCCGTGAAGCTCATAACCGAGGGAACCGATCGCACCGGCTATCTGCTCAAGGAACGCGTTGCACAAATCTCCGATCTCGTCGACGTCATGCAGCGTTTGGCGGAAGGTGAGTCGGTGATCGACCCCGACATCGTGTCGCTGCTGATGGCGAGGAAACGCGAGCACGATCCACTTGCCGCGCTCAGCGACCGCGAACGCGAGGTCCTCACCCTCATGGCCGAGGGCCGATCGAATAAAGGGATATGCGACAAGCTGTTTTTGTCGCCGAAAACAGTGAACACTCATATCCACAACATCTTCATGAAGCTGAAACTCGATGAGGCGCCTGACGACCACCGCCGCGTGCTGGCGGTCATCGCCTATCTAAGGGGTTAGAAGAAAAGAAGGCGTCGGGCTGCGTGTCTTGCTCGCTGGACCGGGGACGCGGTCCCACGTCTACGTTCTAAGTACGCGCCCAGCGCAATGCCGGAAGCGAACAAGCCGACGCCCCCCAATCCTGCAGGGACGCCCACCAGCAGAGCCCGTCGCCTGGTTCGAAGTTCATGGATGGGCCATCCGCGATTGAGGGCAAGCCGGCGCAGCTCGTGCTCGGGATTGACCGCGTGTGGGTAGCCGACTGATTCGAGCAGCGGAAGGTCGTTGATCGAATCGGAGTAAGCAGCACTGTCGGCGAGCGCGATCCCGCGTTCGCCGGCGATCTCCGCGACCGCCTTCGCTTTATCGGCTCCGTGCACCACGGGGCCAACGAGTCGCCCGGTGTAGAAGCCGTCGGGATCGACCTCTGCCTGGGTCGCGACGGCGCCGGACATGCTCAGTTCTGCAGCGATGACTTCTGCTAGCTCCAGGGGAGCGGCCGTTACCAGGAAGGTTTGATCGCCGCGCTCGGCATGGCTCTTGATCACCGTTGCGATGTCTTCGTAAACGCGCGGGATGATCCGTTCTTCGGCGATCTCCCGGCCCCAGTCGACGATGTCTTGCTGCTTGCGTCCGGCCACGAATTCCAGCGTCGATCGCCGGGATTTGTCCATGTTCCTCGTGCGCTCGCCCTGGAGGCGGAACAGGACTTGCCCCCAGCCGAACCTCAAGATGTCTCGCACCCTGAACATGTCCCGGTCGTACAGGCCGCGAGCCAGCAAGAACAGACTCGATCCGGGGATCAGAGTGCGATCGAGATCGAAGAACGCGCCGCGCGATTCGGGAGCCATGTCGAAAACCTAACCGGAGCCCTTGCGGCGGCACGAACGGCGTCCTTGACGTGGGCCGACGCGAGTAGATTCGTTTCGATGTTGGTCGGAGCGATGAACTTTCCCGGACGTTCTGTCCTCAAAGAGATCCACCGCATCTCGGAGGACGGTTTCGACTTCATCGACCTCACCCTGGAGCCGCCGGCAGCATGGGAAGTCGACGGGAAAGAGGTCGGACGGTTGATCGGCGACTTGGGTTTGGGTTGCGTCGGCCACACCGCGTGGTACCTGCCCATCGCTTCGTTGTTCGACGATCTGCGCAAGACCGCACGAGATGTGTACCGGCGTGGGCTCGATACGTTCGCCGATGCCGGTGTCGAGCTGGTGAACGTCCATCCCGATCAACGTGTGCCATTGACCGCGATCGAAGCGGTTCGCGCGGCCAACGTTGATGCGATCGGGGGCCTGGTCGAGGATGCGTCCGAGCGAGGCATAACGATCATGGTCGAGAACCTGGACCGGTTGTTCTCGGACGTCGACGACCTCGCTTCGATCTTCGAAGGGGTGCCCGGGACCCGGTTCCATCTCGACGTTGGCCATGCCAATCTGCGGCTGGGCAAGCACGAGAAGAATCGGTCTAAGTCGCTTCTGGATGCATTCGGAGACAAGCTGGTCCACGTGCACCTATCCGATAACAGGGGAGGCGACCAGGATCTCCACCTGCCCCTCGGGGCCGGCACGATCGACTGGAAGCAGGCGGCCCGCCACCTCCAGGAGGCCGGTTACGACGGGACCGTGACCCTGGAGGTCTTCTCCCGTGAGAGGGAGCATCTGAGGACCTCTCGACGCCTGTGGCTCGGGTGGTGGTCGGCCGCCCGGTAGGGAGTTATTTCCTCGCCTCTCGGGGGCTCGGCCGCTATGCTTGTGGCCAAATGACACTAAAGCGGCTGGTGTGGCTGGTGTTACTGGGCTTCGCCGTCTTCTTCGTGATCCAGCAGCCGGCGGCGGCCGCCCACCTCGTCAAGCACGCCAGCAAGAGCCTCACGGAATTCTTCGGCACGGCGGCCCACGCTCTGTCCCGCTTCGTCAAGTCCCTCGCGTAGGCGCCGTTCTTAGATGTCGGCGATCGCGCTCGAGCGCTACCTCGCTCACGACGAACGTGTCGTGCTGCTGGTCAGGCGCCACCTTGCGCTGCTGGCCCGACCGGCCTCGGCCGCCGTCGTAGTCATCGTGGGAGCCGCCGTCGCCGGGACGATCTGGAGCCCCACGGCAGGAAACGATCTGGTCGACAAGATCCTTGGTCTGGTCGCTCTGGTGTTCGTGCTCCGGCTGGCGTGGAAGCTGTGCATCTGGTGGGCCGATCGCATAGTCGTGACCGATCAGAGGATCTTCGAGGTGTCGGGCGTCTTGTCGCGCAAGGTCCAATCGATGCCGATCGTGAAGGTGACCGACATGACCTACCACCGCTCGCTTCTGGGTCGCATGTTCGGGTACGGAGACCTGGTGGTCGAGGCCCCCGGCCAGACAGATGCTTTGCGAGTTTTGTCCTATCTGCCGCAACCCGACGACTTCTATCGGACGATCACGACCATTGTGACGGCAGGGCTCGAGCCGCTCGTTGAGCAACACGATGACCTTCGGGACGACCAGAACGACACGGGGCCGCTCCCGCGAGTCATCGTGTGATGACACGATCGTGACAACCAAGCTTCGCAAGAAGCCTCCAGAAGGACTACGCCTTTAGGCGGAGAACCTTCCTTCGACCGGCCCAACGGACGGGCTGTGGACTCGGAGGTTATGGAAATGAGAAAACTCGTCGCACTGGCAGTTTCTGCAGTCATCGCCGGCTCGTTGCTCGCGGTGCCTGCGTATGCCGGAAAGGCAAAACCGCAAACCGTGTCGGGCACTATCGCTGCGCCTGCGCCGTACACGGATCCAAGCGGGTGCTTCGCCGGGATCACTCGCCGGATCGCGATCCTTACCGGTGAGCAGGCAGGCTCGGGCGCAGTTGGTTACTACTTCAACATTGACCCCGGAACCGTCGGCAAGCCGTTCAACCTGGACGTTTCGTCGGCGCTGCCGGCAGCGCCTGATGCCGACATCACCTTCTACCAAAAGTTCGGGACGACGGACGACGTGACGGGTGATCCATTGAACGCCGGAAGCCCTGCGACCGTCGGTTTCGCGACTCGCGCTCCGGGCGGCGAGCACGGCATCGTTCCGAAGGGCTACCCGAAGGCGATCATCTGCGTTTACGCGGACAGCAATGGCGGCTCGGCGGCGGCGAACTTCACCTACACCGCAGGCCCGGGAGTCAAGCCCACCAAGTAGATGCGTAAGTAGAAGGCGCAAAAGGGTTTCTCGCCCGACCACATTTCGGGTGGTTATCGTGCCGGGATGGCAAGTGGCCTAACGGCGGCATTGCTCGCCGCTCTCGTTCTCGCCTTCGAGGAGGGATTGGGCAAGTTCTATCCATCGCGAGAGCTGTGGATGCGCCTGCGTCGAACCCGTGGCAGCGAGACGGTTCGGCGGATGAGGGAACGTTTCGAGATGGGGTCGCACATGCGGGCGTCGTGGTGGTTCGCCCTGGCGCTGCTTGCCGTGGTCGCGGCGCAGATCGCGACGATCCACTGGTTGCATCTGCGCTGGTACCAAGTCGTTATCAACTTGCTCCCCGCGCTGTTCGTCGCCCTGGCTCTCTTGCGGGTGCCCCACGCTCTAGGCGCGATCGCCGAGCGTATGAAGACCTACGAACGTGATTCGGGAGACGATCCCGAAGCATGGGGCGGAGAGGCGACGATCGCAACATTGTGAGTGTCCTTCAGAGTTCCACGCTCGTTAACGCCCGCCTGTATCTCGTTGCTCCGTTCTCTCTCGCCGCAGGCGATCTCCCGGACCTCGTCCCCGACCTGGCTGGGGCCGGCGTCGACGTTATCCAGTTGCGTGAGAAGCAGATGGAAGCACGAGAGATGCTCGACAAGGCCAGCGTCGTAGCCCGTGTGTGTGCAGAGAGCCAGGTTCCGTTCATCGTCAACGACCGCGTCGACGTGGCGGCGAGCTTGCAAGCGAGAGGCCTCGATGTGGGGGCCCACGTAGGGCAAGGCGACCTTTCGGTTGCCGACGCTCGTGCGCTGTTGGGGCCGAACGCGATCGTTGGCCTCTCTACGCATGCCCCCGAAGAGGTTGACGCAGCAACTTCAGTCGACCGGCCGGACTACATCGCAGTGGGCCCCGTTTACGAAACACCGACCAAGCCCGGACGGCCGGCAGCGGGATTGTCGTTACTGGGTCATGCGACGGGCCAAGTGGAACTTCCCTGGTTCGCGATCGGAGGGATCGACTCCGGGAACCTCGATGAGGTGATCGAAGCCGGAGCGCGACGCATCGTCGTGGTTCGTGCGATCGCTCTCGCAGATGATCCCGTTGCCGCAGCACGGGAGCTCGCGGAGCGGCTGGCCGTCGCAAAAGACATTTAGAGTCCCGGCGTGAAGCTGCGCCTCGATTGGTTCCTGATTCTCGTCCCGGTCGCTGTGATCCTCGACCTGGTTGGCGTCGGCGAAGTCACCTTGTTCGTGGTTTCCGCTCTGGCGATCGTTCCGCTCGCCGGGGTGATCGGAAGAGAAACTGAAGACATCGCGGCCCACCTCGGGCCCCGCGCGGGGGGCCTGCTGAACGCAACGTTCGGCAACCTCACCGAGATGATCGTGTCGATCTTCTTGATCGCGAATGGCGAGCTCGAAGTTGTGAAGGCATCGCTCACCGGTTCGATCATCGGCAACGTCCTGCTCGTTCTGGGGATGTCGTTTCTTGTTGGTGGGTGGAGCCGGGAAGAGCAGCGGTTCAGTCGTGCGACCGCCGGTCTCTACACAGGCTCGCTAGTTATCGCGGTGATCGCGTTGCTCATGCCGGCGCTGTTCGCTCTGAGCCCGAACGCCACGCACGCGCACACCGAAGCGGTGTCGATCGGAGTGGCTGTCGTTCTGATCGTCATGTACGGGCTAAGCATGTTGTTCTCGATGAAGACCCACAAAGTGCTGTTCCGCACCGACTTCGAGAAACCGGCCGAGGAGCCCTCTGTCTCCGGCGCCATCGTCAAGCTCCTCCTGGCCACGATCGCGGTTGCCGTGATGAGCGAGATCCTCGTTCGGTCGCTCGGTCCTACGGTGGCAAGTCTCGGGGTCTCGCGACTTTTCGTCGGTCTGATCGTGGTGCCGATCATCGGCAACGCGGCCGAGCACTCGAGCGCGATCCTGCTTGCATACAGGGACAAGGTCGAGACTGCGGTCGAGATCGCCATCGGATCTTCGACTCAGATCGCCATCTTCGTCGCTCCGGTTCTCGTCTTCGTCTCGCTCATCGCCGGCCATCCGATGAACTTCGTCTTCTCGGCCCCCGAGATAGCCGCCGTGACCGCAGCGACAGCGGTGCTGTGCTTCATCGCGCTGGACGGCCGTGCGAACTGGTTCGAGGGGGCCGAGCTGATCGCGACCTACGTGATACTTGCGATCTCGTTCTATTTCTTGTGATCGTTTGAAGATCTGATCCATTAAGAGGAGGACGACTTGCCCCGAGCGATCGATTTCCACGTCCATTCATCGACCGAGGAGTGGTTGAAGGGCTCGTTAGGGCCGATGCTCGAAGAGACGGCGAAGTACTTCCGGTCGGAGGTGCGCGTCAGGACGGCGGAGGAGATGGCCGCCGAGTACAGGGAATGGGACCTGCTCGGCGTGCTGCTCGCGTGGGACGCGGAGACCGCGACCGGGCTTCCCCCCCTGACCAACGATCGCGTCGCAGAGATCTGCCGGGAGTTCCCCGAGCAGTTCGTCGGTTTCGCAAGCGTGGATCCGCACAAGCCCAACGCGGTGGAAGAGCTGGACCGCGCGATACGTGAGCTCGGCTTGAAGGGGTTGAAGATCCATCCGCAGGTCCAGGCGTTCTATCCCGACGATCCGAAGTTCGATCCGTTGTGGGACAAGTGCGAGGAGTTCTCGCTACCGATCGTCGTGCACGTCGGGCAGACGGGATTGGGGGCCGGGGTCCGCGGAGGCTCGGGTATCGCATTCGACTTCGGCCGGCCGATGTTGATGGACACCGTCGCGGCCCGGCACCCCGGGCTGACAGTTGTCATGGCGCACTTCGGGTATCCGTGGCATCTGGAAGTCCTCGCATCTGCGATGCACAAGACGAATGTGTGGGTCGACCTGTCCGGGTGGCGGCCCAAGTACATCCCCGAGGAGGTCAAGCGCGACGCCCGCGGCCGCCTCTCGGATCGTTTCGTGTGGGGGAGCGACTACCCGATGCTCAACCCCGGCCAGATCCTGGATGAGATCGGCGTGATGAAACTGGGCGACAAGCAAGACGCGGTCCTCAAGGGCAACGCCGCCCGCCTGCTGGGCCTGGATATCTAGGGGAAGGTGCAGATGGGCTGCACCGTTAGCATGGATATATGGCATTCGCAGACGACACGCCGGCCCGTGAGGAGCTCCGAGGCGAGAACCCCACCACGGAGGACATCAAAGAAGAGGTCGTAGAGGCCCTGAAGACGGTGAACGACCCCGAGCTGGGGATCGACATCATCAACCTCGGGCTGGTGTACGACGTCGCGGTCGACGACGACAACAACGTGAAGGTCGAGTTCACTCTGACGACGATGGGGTGCCCGATCGGGCCGATGCTCGACGAGGACATCCGGAACTCGACCCAGTACATCGAGGGCATCGGAACGGTCACGACCGAGCTCGTGATGTATCCGCCATGGAGCCCAGAGAAGATGACGCCCCTTGCTAAGTCGGCCCTGGGATTCGTCTAGCCCCTCTGCCTCCAAAGCCGTCCTGGTGTTCGGAACCGTCTCGTAGCCTCATCGAGTGCCGTCGCTGCTGATCCATCTCGAGTGCGCCCGTTGCGGAGCGACCTATGACGCCGACGAGCTCCACCAGCGCTGCACCTGTGGAGGCACTCTTCTGTGTCGCTACGACCTCTCCCACCCGGTCGATCTGCGAGCAGTTAGGGCCCGGCCCCCGTCCTTCCTTCGATTCGCAGAGCTCCTGCCTCCACTGGACGCGCCCGCTTCGCTCGGGGAGCTCGAGACCCCCTTGCTTGCAGCTCCACGGTTATCCGATGCCGTGGGTACCACCATCTTCGTCAAAGATGACTCGGGCCTGCCGGGTGGCACGTTCAAAGCGCGCGGAGCTTTCCTAGGACTCAATCGCGCCCACACCTTGGGTGCGCAGAGCATCGTGATGCCCAGCGCAGGAAATGCCGGTGGGGCCTGGGCTCTCTACGCGGCGCGGGCCGGAGTGAAGCTCCACGTGACGATGTCTCGCTCGGCCCCCGCGATGAATCAGGCAGAGGTCGTGGCTGCAGGAGCGACGCTTGAGCTCGTCGACGGCTCGATCGCGGACGCGGGAGCGCGCGCGGCCGACATCGCACGCGAAGAAGGAGCGTTCCTCGCAGCAACGTTCAACGAGCCGTATCGACTTGAGGGCAAGAAGACTGCGTGGCTCGAGGTGTTCGATGCTTTGGGCCCAGACCTAGAGATGCACTTTCCCAGCGCGATCGTTCTTCCCGTTGGGGGAGGGGTCGCCGCGATCGCCGCGATCAAAGCCGCCGAGGAAGCTCTTGCTCTCGGGTGGTCGAACGATCCGATACCGCGACTCATCGGCGTGCAGGCGCAAGGAGCGGCCCCCATCGCAGACGCGTTCGCAGCAGGGCTCGACGAGGTCCCCGCGATCGCGGGGGAACCACAAACGATCGCGGCCGGATTGCGGGTTCCGGCACCGGCAGAGGGAGCACTTGTGCTGCAGAAAGTGCGTGCATCCGGCGGAGCGATGGTCGTGGTCGACGATGACGAGATCCGTCGCGCGATCGACGAGCTCGCGTCGACCGAAGGGATCTACGCGTGCCCCGAGGGGGCCGCGACCCTCGCAGCAGCACGGAAAGTAAGAGACACGTTCGAATCGGACGAAACTGTCGTTCTTTACAACACGGGCGCAGGGGCTAAATACGCAGCATTCCTGGCGGACCTCGGACCTCAGGAGGGGCTCTTGACTACAGCGGGGCAGAGTCCTATTATCGAACATACGTTCGATTCCTGAAGTTCGGCACCCCCCGGACGGCCACACCAGGACGGTGGCTCGGATCTAGCGGCGGTTCCCCGGCTGCCGCAGCCCTCAGGGAGAGACGTGCCGGGGCCCGATGGGCTCGCTCGAATAGAGCGGGTCGATCGGGCCCCTTTTATCTCTAGCGCCGTATCTCGGGTGGGGGGCAGCAGTAAGAAGTGGCGAAGCGGTACGACGACCCGATCGACGTAACTGCAGATCCATATGCCGCGGTTCCGGTCGCATTCTCATGGCGCGGTCGCAGATACGACATAGATCAACACCTGTCGACGTGGCGCGACGCGAACGAGTGGTGGAACGGAAGCGGCCGCCGCGACCGCGAGTACTACCGCGTGCTGGCACGGCCTGCATCCGAGCTCAGTACCGGTGACATCGACTCAGAC
>JBHELU010000231.1:0-6668 GCA_046262955.1 Actinomycetota bacterium
AGATAACACCGACCAGCCGCCCCGAGTCGCCAAGCAACGAGATAGCCGACGCCACCACATCGAGGGTGTCCGCATCGAGGGTGTCGAATCCTTCGTCCAAGAACAGGCTGTCCAGCCGGCTGTGCTCGACGACGGCAAGCAACTGAACCTGTTCGGATAGCGCCAGCGCGAGGGCCAAAGACGCAAGGAAGGTCTCGCCGCCGGACAGCGTCCTAGCATTGCGCCGCTCGTCGCCGTTCCACGCATCGATCACAAAGAAACGATCGTCTTCGTAGGACAGCCGGTAGCGAGTGCTCGAAAGTTCCTCCAGGTGGGTGCTTGCAGCGCGCGCCAGGACGCCGAGTGCTTCGGCCTGCAAGAACTGCACGATGCTGTCGCTTCGTAGCTCGCGGCCCAACACCGAGTACACCGCGTTTTCGTTGCGATGGGCATCTATCTCGGCCTCGTACTTGGCTTTGGTTTCGAGGCGCTGGGTCAAGTCCGCAACTGCTTGTGCCTGAACCGCCACGTCGGCCTTCAACCTGCCCGTCGTGGCCCTCGTTTCGGCAACTACTGCAGAGAGAGCGCTCGCATCCAGCGCAACCCCACGTGGCAAGGCTGTTCGAGCCTCCTCTAGTAAGGCTCCCAACTCGCGTTCGCGCGTGGCGTGCAGCGCGTCCAGATCCTCTGCAAGCTTCACGAGGTCTTTGCCGGCTCCGGCTGCCGCTGCCGCTAGAGCTTCGACCTCTTCCGGCAGGTCGTCGAGATGTAGCTCCACCACGTCGAGGTCGGGGGCCGCGTCGCTCACTCGCGCGCACATCGGCGCAATCGGCACGGCGAGGATCCGGTGCCTCAGCTTGTCGATCTCGGTTTGCAGCTTGGACGCTTGGAGCTCTCGCCGGCCGAGCTCGGCCCGAGCGTTGTCGACCCCTTTTTGTTGAACCTGCACTGCTTCGATCAATGCGCGCAACGACTCGATCCGTTCGTTGAGCTGCACAACGGGATCCTTGGCTGTCTTCCCCACGATGTCGGTGAGCTCGACAATCAGCTTGTCCACGCGCGTTTTTGCCGTGGCCGCGTCGGTCTTGCACCTCACGAGATCTTGTTTTGCGCTCTCTTGTTTCTGTGCGGCGATCGCGTGAGCGGTCTCGGCGCTTCTCAAAGAGGCAACCGTCTGCTTCTCGGCGTTGCGAGCTTCATCCAACGCTTTCTTGGCAGCCTGGATCTCTTTCTTGAGTGCCTTCGGCAACGAAGTGAGAGGTCGATCGCAAACCGGGCAGGGATCGCCGGGCTTGAGATCCACGACCAGGCCCCCGACGACATCCTTCTTGTGAGCGGCGGCATGAGCCTTTTCCGCCTTCTCTACGGCCGAGGTCGCCTTTTCCGCTTCCTTGGTGGATCGAGCCACCGCTGCAGCTGCTCCTTTGAGGGCGGCGCCCGAGGCGGTTGCAACCTCCTGGGCGCGCTCGGCCGCTTCCTGCGCGGTTGCTTGTTCGTCGCGGCGCGAGGCGACCTGCTCCGCCCTGGCGCGCAACGCGATCAAGTCCTCGAGTGACCCCCCTTTGCCCTCGGCAGTTGCTCGCTTCTTGGAAGCTTCGGTCAGGGCTCGTTCGGCGACCTTCACCGCAGCGCGAGCGGCATCGAGCGCATCGGTGGTCCCCGCGGCTTCCTTAGCGCACACATCGAGCGCGACGGCAACTTCGGAGAAAGTGTCGGCGGCGGAGCGAACCTCTGCAGAGCAATTCGCAACCGCTTTGCGAGCGCTTTCCGCTGTGCTCCACCTTTTCTCGATGGAAAGAAGGTTCTTCTCGAGCTCTTCGGCGGCGACCAGAGCCTGTGTCAAAGAAATGTGCTGCTCGGTTGCCTCTGCGACGGCCTCTCGAGTCACGCCTGCGTACTCGCGCTGCAGCAATTCGGTCTTGTTCTCGAAGCTGACCTTTGCGTTCTTTGCGATCTCGTTCGCGCGCTGGCTCATGTGTCTGAACAGCTCCAGACCCAATAGCTCGGTCAGGATCTCGCGACGTTTCGCGGCGTCTCCCGTTAGGAATTCGGCGAACTTGCCTTGCGGAAGGATCACCGAGCGAGTGAACGCTTCGTAGTCGAGCCCCACCAGTTGCGGAATCATGCGATTGACCTCGCGCACCTGGTCGGCGCCCTCGTCGTAGCTCTCCCATCCGTCGCCCTCGCTCCGCTCGAGGAGCGCTTTGGACGGCCCCTTCATCGGCGTGGAGCGGGTGACGCGATAGATCTGTTCACCGACTGCGAATTCCATCGTCACGGAAAGCCGTGGTTGTCCGTGACTGACCAGCTGTGAGATCTGGTTGCCGACGCGCTCGACGTAGCCAAACAACGCGTAAGTGATCGCGTCTAGGAGGCTGGACTTACCCGAACCCGTCGGTCCCCATAACACGAACAGATCGAGGTCGGTGAAATCGATCTCCTGCTCGTCCCGGAACGAAGTGAACCCCTTGACCTTCAGGTTGAGTGGCCTCACGAGCCCGTGACCTCTTCGTAGACGCGGTCGAACGCGGCCAGAAGCTCGTCGACCGGCTCTGCATCGTGATGGGCCGCGTAATAGGAGACGAACTGACTTTTCGGATCGAGGCTGCGCAACGAGATCTGCTCGCGCTCGGATTCCGTCTCTGGAAGCACGACGCGGATGTCTAGAGCGTTGGGCAGCGTGTCGCGCACGCGGTCTGCGATCCCGGGCACGGGGGCGTCCAGCGCAAGGTTCACCCTCAGATACGCGTCGCCGACCTTTGCCGCGAGCGTGTCCAGTTGGTCCAGTGTCGTGTCGACATCGACCAGCTGTTTCCCGCCCGCGATCGGCACAGCCGTGACCTTTGGCGGTTTCCCCGCCGCCACGTCGACCACGAAAACGGATTTGTCTTGGCCTCGCTCGCCGAAATCCAGTTGCAACAGCGAGCCGCAATAGCGAGTGTCCGCCGCGGCCCCCTTGACCTTCTGTGGCTTGTGGATATGACCGAGCGCTATGTAGCTGGCCGTGGATGGGAGCCGGGCCGAGGTCACCGCGTAGTCGGCTCCGATGGTTACCTCGCGCTCGGTGCCGCTCGGTTGCGCGCCGGCAACGAACAGGTGACCCAGGACGACGTTGACGTCTGTTGTCTTGAACGCGTCCTCGAAATGATCGAAGAGGTGCCCCATGCCCTCGTCGAAGTTCACGTAACCGATCGAAAGATCCTGGAACTCGGAGGTGCCGTCGAGGAAGCGCCGGGGCGACACGAACGGGAGGCACGCGACGTTGGCGGTCTCGGAGCCGCCGCGCGATCCGATCTTCACTGCACCGCCGTGCTCGGGATGACGCATCCGTGGCACGGCATGGGTTCCGACACGTTCGAGCAGAGGGGCGAACGCGGAAAGCCGCGCGGCCGAGTCGTGATTCCCGGGGATAACGACGACCGGGATGCCTGCCTCATAGAGATGGATGAAAGTCTGGAAGATCAGCCGATCGGCGTCGGCCGTGACGGCGCGCTGATCGTGGAGGTCGCCGGCAACGAGAACGCAATCGACGGCTTCCTGCTTGGCGATGCCGACGACCTGCTCGAGCGCTTTGTCGAATTCGTCGATGCGAGAGCGACCGCGGATCGTTCGTCCGACGTGCCAGTCCCCGGTGTGCAAGAAACGCATCGTGCAGCTAGTCCTTGAAGCGGTCGAAAACTTCGTCGTCCGATCCGCTCGAGGCAACCTCGTCGGCGCGCGTTGCCCAAGACGGGAACGGGAACGAGATCTGCATCGGGATAGGGACGTGGGGTTGTTGCAGGATCATCGATCCGGGTTTGAGGATCGCGGCCCGCGCTCTGGTCACCGCCGGCATGAATCCGTACTCCGAACGCTCGGCTTCTGCGGTGTCCAACCGGCCGACAACGCGGAACGCGGAGTTTGCGATGACGCGGCGCTCGACCTCGCTGGCGGTCTGCTCGGCCCCCACCAAGATCATGCCGAGCGACCGACCGCGCTCGGCGACGTCCAGCAACACCTCTTTGATGGGGCTCCATCCGTCGCGCGGTGCGTAGCGGTTCAGCTCGTCGAGGACCAGGAACGTCAAAGGCAGACGTTGTCCTTGTCGTTCTTTGTGCTCGAACAGTTTCTTGATCACGACACCCGTCACGAAGCGCTTGGCGCGGTCGTGCAAGTTGTGGATGTCGATCACGGTGACCTGGGATGCGTCCCAGTCGATCCGATGTGCCGCCGGGTTCTCTGCCTCACGACCCCAGATCAGGTGACCAACGCGGAAGCGGGCCGACTCGAGGCGGCGCTGGAACGCCGCGATGGTGCCCTCGGCCATGCGTCCGCGCCACGGTGATGTGTCGTCGTCGAGCTCGGCGTTGATGTATTCGACGAGCTGGTCGAAATCGCCGATCGTCTGACTGTTGATCTTGACGGTCGCATCGTGATCCGGGTCGTCCTCGGACTCGCGATCTAGGAACGACTCGACGCGAGCGACGAGGTCTGCGATCTGCGAGCGCTCGCTTTCTGCTTCGGCGAATAGGAACTTCAGATATCCCTCGCGGATGAACTCTTTGATCGTCCAGTAGTAGGCGTTCAAGCCCTGCTTACGACCACCGGTGTCGGGGATCGCCTGGCCTCCGGCGCGTGCCGCGACAGGAGCCCACAGACCGACCGATTCGAACGGACCGGCAGGCAGACCGAGGTGCTCGTAAGAACGGCGTTGTTCGTCGGTCAGGCGCGCGTTTGGTTGATCGAGGTGCAGAAGGTCCTCACCTTTCACGTTGAAGACGATCGCTTTCGTGTTGGTGCGGTACGGGCCGAGCACTTCGGAGTGGAACAGCGAATACAGAAGGAACAACGCGTACGTCGTCTTCGTCGCGACGCCGGAGATCCCCGAGATGTTGACGTGAGCGCCGCGCGAGCCGTCGAGGAAGTCGAGGTCCATGAAGATGGGTTCCGAGTCTCGCGACAATCCGGCCGCGAGCCGGCGCTCGATCTGGTCGAGGTACAAGGCTTCATCGCGATCCTTGCCGCGGGCGCGCAACGCTTGTTGTCCGGGAAGGGGCGGGACGAAGATCTCGGGCTCGACGCGAGTGGCGACCACCTTTGCAGCTTGCGCGACGTCTGCAGGCAGCACGCCTTTGTCGATCAAGAACACGTCGGAATCGAGCGCGGCGCCTTCGTGGCGCGCTCGCACTTCCTGCACCAATCCGCAGACGCGGATCGTTCCGCGGCCCGGTACTTCGGTCTCGACGAGCACGGCATCGTCCAATTGCAGATAGGACCCAGGTGCGACCGCGACCCAAAACGCAAGCGGCGTCGAGTCCTCGGTGCCGAGCACTATGCCCACGGGCTCGGATTCGGTTGGTATGTAGGTCTCATCCATCGCCGTTGTCCTCTGCAAGTCTCGTGAGTAATGCCCGTCCGATCACCGTAGAGCTACCGAGCCGATGCTTGAGCCGTCCCTCGAGTGCACCCACCGGAGTCAGATTCTGCGGCGCGCGCGGGTCGACGCCGGGCCGGCCCGCGTACGAAGGGAGATGGCACGCGACCTCGTCTGCGATCTGCGCGGCTTTACCCAATCCGATCTCCATCCGGACCTCGCAGCGAACCAGGCCGGCAAGCTCGTGCCAGCCGCGGTCTTGCGGGATCAGCCGCAGGTACCACGCGAACCGATCCACCGCACCGTTTCCGAGCGCGAATAGGGGAGTTCGTTCTCCGGGCCTCAGCTTCGGCAGCAGGTCCGCGTGCTCGCCCGTCAGATATGCGCTGACCATGCGTTTCACCACGCCGACCACCGGCGCTTTGCCCGCCGAGGCATCGAGGTGAAGGGGGCCGTCTGCGAACACGAGTGTGTCGTGGGCAAGCTTGGCGGCCAGCCGTTGCTCTTCGGCCAGCATCAGCCGTTGTAGCGAGCGCCTGAGCCCGGTGGGGGAGTCGTCAGTGACCCCGACCGCCCGGTACACGAGTGTGCTTCGACCGATGTCTATCGAAACGGGCACGCCCTCGACGCGGCCCCCGAGCAACAGCGCTCGCCCGATCGGCTCGTCTTCGGCCACGAAGTTGGCTGCTCCATCGCAGCGAACCCCGCCGGCGGCGAACGATCCCAACAGTCCCCACGCTCGCCTGTCGCCCTCGGCTGCCATGACTCGGAGCTCGGTGCGCATGACACCGTCGACGAAGACGACCGGTTGGTGGTCGCACGGAGGCGGTGCCACGGCTCGCGACCAGTCGAGGGTCTCGACCCCAGGGTCGACGACCGCTTGTGTCATCTCTTCTTCGAAGCCGACCTCGGCGCCCATCCCGAAGTCCGGGCGCCAGGGGTCCGCTCTTAGCTGGACCATGGTCGGTTCATCTTGTACCGGGGGTGTGACAGGTTTCCGTTGTTCGCGACAAGTTGTGGCGCGACCTGGCTCGGTCTGCTGAACGTCTTCCATGCGGCCACGGCGCGTTCCGCTAGCGCCTCCGGCCCGCCTTTGCAGAGCGGCCACGGCGCGCTCCGCTAGCGCCTCCGGCCGCAAGGGGTTGCTTTCGCCCTCTAGTAGTTTGTGTTCATGAGCCAAAAGCTGTTCGAATCCAGGGCTTCACGCCTGCGCGACGCCACGGTGATCGCCATCTTCCGGATGCGCGCTCCCGAGCACGCCGTAGAGGCGGCCGGGGCGGCTACCAGGGGCGGATTTGAGGCCGTCGAGATCACGATGAACACGCCCGGAGCCACC
>JBHELU010000232.1:0-3394 GCA_046262955.1 Actinomycetota bacterium
AAACCGATTACGAGCGACGGAAAGTTCGTGTGTATGCGGAACCCCACGAGCATGCCTACGGCCAGCATCAAAAGGATGACAAATACGTTGCGGCACGTGTCGGCCAAGGTGCGACCGACCAGCACTGCGGAGCGTGCCATCGGCAGCGAACGGAAGCGTTCGATCAGTCCACTCTGAAGATCGGTAGCCAGTCCTATCGCCGAACCTATGGACCCGAACACCACCGTTTGAACGAAAATGCCCGGCATCAGAAAGTCGACGTAGGGATATGGATAGCCGGGGATCCTGATCGCGCCGCCGAACACGTAGCGGAACATCAACACGAAGATGACGGGCTGGATAGTCGAGAAGACCAGCAGTGGTGGAACCCTTACGTACGCGAGCAAGTTACGACCGGCTACCGCAAGTGCATCTCGTACGAACCACGCGCGCGCGCTGGTGCTAAGGCTTTCGGCCGTGGGGGCTTCTGTTGCAGTGGCCATCAGCCCGACACCTCCTCGGGTGCATGGTCCTTGTGTTCTTCTGCGCGGTGACCCGTCAGCGAGAGAAAGACGTCGTCCAAACTCGGGTCGCGGACGGTCAGCGAGCTAGCTTCGAGCCCTCCGGCTTCGAGATCTCGCAGAACGCCCATCAGCCAGCGTGCACCTTCGTTCGAGGTAAGGCGAACCAGCTTGCCCTCACGTTCGACCGATTCGGCGTGGCCCTCCAATTTTCCCATCGCATCCGAAGCAACCGACTCCGAGTCGAATCCGATCTCGGTGACGGTGCTGCCGAGCTTGGCTTTGAGGGCCGCGGGTGTGTCGTTGGCGATCACTTTGCCTTCGTCGACCACAGCGATCCGGTCGGCAAGGCGATCGGCCTCTTCGAGGTATTGCGTTGTGAGCAACACCGTGGTCTCACCGGCCACCAGCTCACGGATCATGTCCCACAACTCCGAGCGCCCTTGGATATCGAGTCCTGTGGTTGGCTCGTCGAGGAAAAGAACGGGAGGCCTGTGCATCAAGGCCTCAGCCAGGTCCAACCTGCGGCGCATTCCACCGGAGAAGGTCTTGACGGTTCGATCACCGGCATTGGCCAGACCGAAACGCTCGAGCAATTCGTCTGCCCGGCTTCTGACATCGACGGACCCGAGGTGAGCCAGCCGTCCGGCCAGCCGAAGGTTCTCCCGGCCCGTCAGGTTGGGATCGACCGCTGCGAACTGCCCCGCGAGCCCGATCAGCGTCCGTACTTCGGCCTCGTTTTGCACTACGTCGCGCCCCAGGACGCGGGCGCTTCCTCCGTCCGGTCGGAGGATCGTCGCCAACACGCGAACGGCCGTGGTCTTACCGGCGCCGTTGGGTCCCAACAGCCCGAAGACTGTCCCCGTTGGGACCTCGAAGTCGATCCGCTCCAGGGCGACGACGTCCCCGAACCGCTTCGAAAGTGCCTCTACTTCGATCGCGTTTGGCATGAGCACGTAAACCTACCGGTCGGCGAAGAGTGGGCATTTCGGACATTGATCTCAAAAAGGTGTGCCTCGATGCGACAGGGCTCGATCTTGGAATGAGCAACGCCGAAAACACGCCATGTTGCTGGTGCTTTCCCGGAGGAATCAAGGCGCTTTCGGAGAACCATCGTTCCTAAGACAGGCACAACTAGCCAACGGAGGAACGATGAAGAAGGCAATCATCACCGCACTGGTGCTCGGCCTCATCGCCGGGTCTATCGCCGCGCCGGCTTACGCCAAGAAGCCGAAGAAGCACAAGAAACCGCCGCCCGTCGCGACTCCGGTCCCGGTCGACGCCAATTACTACCTGCACCAGAACACCTGTGGCGACGCCGCCGGCGACCAGACCACGATGAGCACGACGGACGACACCGATGCAGGCACAGGCTGCGGTGCGGCCGAGGCCGGAATCATCACCGAGATCTACGAGCAGACCGGCGTGACTCCGCCCGATAACCCCGTCCAGAATTCGGGCCCCGACACGACGACATGGACCGCCACAGACGGCATTCCGTTCGTCCTTGACGGCTCGAAGGAGATCAAGGGCAAGATCGCGATCTCGGACTTTTGCTGCGGCGACCCAGTCGGCGCCAGCGCCGGCCAGGCAACCTTCGTCGCCACCGTCAGCGGCACGACCAACGGTGAGGTCAAGGAGATCGGTACGGCGACGGTGAGCTACCTCGTAACGCCGAACCAGTACACGACGATCGTCGACTTCTCCATCAAGCCGGACGCTTCGCTCGACAAGGCCTCCTTTACGACGCTGAGCCTTGCCACGACCATCCGTGGCGAAACGGTTCTCCACGGCTGGTACTCGCTGGACGACCCATCTTCGTTCATTACGGTTCCGACGCTCCAGTAACGACTGTCAACTTAGAAAGAGGCCGGGCGTTTTGCCCGGCCTCTTTTTTCGTTGGGCAGAAGAGTCACCAGCCCCCTGGGAACGGAGCTCGGACCACTCAGCTACCGTAGGTCGGTAATGAGCAAACATGCTGAGGCGCATGCCGATCTCGCCGCCGCGAACGACCTTCGAAGGCGCGCGTGGGCCAAGGAGGCCCCCAGATACGACAAGTCGATCGGGTTCTTCGAGCGGCGTGTGTTCGGGACGGATCACCGGGCGTGGGCATGCTCTCAGGTGACGGGAAAGACCCTCGAGGTGGCAGTCGGAACTGGGCTGAATCTTTCCCTCTATCCGCTTGATGTCGAGCTGACCGGCATCGACCTCAGCCCGGAGATGCTCGCCATTGCCCGACGCCGGGCCGAGGACTCGAGTAGGTCCGTCGACTTGCAGGTGGGAGACGCTCATGCGTTGCCGTTCGAGGACGACACGTTCCAAACGGTCGTTTGCACCTATTCCCTGTGCAACATCCCCGACACGAGGTTGGCGCTAGGCGAGATGCACCGCGTTCTGAGAGATAACGGTCGACTGGTTCTCGTCGACCATGTCAAGAGTGACTCGCTGCCCGTGTTCTGGGTCCAAAAGAGCGTCGAGCTCTTCTCTCGGAGACTCGAGGGAGAGCACATGACGCGACGGCCTCTGAAGCAGGTCCCGGCTGCTGGTTTCGCCGTGGTCTCTGCCGAGCGACGGGGCCGCGCGGGGATCGTCGAACGCGTTATCGCGATTAAAGAAGCGACTTAGCCCGTGAAAACCCGAGCCGACCTCAGGAATGTCGCGATCATCGCCCACGTCGACCATGGAAAAACGACGCTGGTCGATGCGATGTTGTGGCAATCGGGGGTGTTCGGTTCGCACCAAGAGGTGAACGAACGTGTCATGGACTCGATGGATCTCGAGCGAGAAAAAGGCATCACGATCCTCGCCAAGAACACCGCCATCCAGTACGGGGACGTCAAGATCAACATCGTCGACACCCCAGGCCATGCCGACTTCGGCGGAGAGGTCGAGCG
>JBHELU010000233.1:0-6759 GCA_046262955.1 Actinomycetota bacterium
ATGTACGCGGGCGTACGAGGGATAAAAGAGATCTGCCCCGATCGAGGCCCGTCGAATCCCACGTGTAGGGCTCGCTCGTCGATACCTCACGAGCTAGATCCCGGCCCACTAAACCGGGGGCCGCTCGCGCGATATCGACCAGCTCGTCGGGATCGGTGACTATCGACGAGACCGCACCCCGCATCGCACCCGCCGTGCGGATGTGGCGCGTCAACCGGCGCGTGTCCACGTCGGCTATCGCAGTGATGTCGTGCCGGGCGAGATACGAATCGAGTGACGCGTCGGCGCGCCACGAGGAATGCACGCGAGAGGCGTCGTGGATCACGAATCCCGCCACCCACGGCCGCCGCGACTGATCGTCGAAAGAGTTGGTCCCGGTGTTCCCGACATGAGCCGTCGTGAGCGTGACGATCTGACCGTGATAGCTCGGGTCGGTAAGGATCTCCTGATATCCGGTCATGCCGGTGTTGAAGCACACCTCGCCGGTTGTCGTGGAGCGGGCTCCGAAGGCCGTCCCGTGAAGCACGGTCCCGTCTTCCAAGGCGATGAGCGCGCGATCGGTCATACGGCAACCTTCTGCAGGACCGCACCGTCGGCGAGAACCCTGCGCCCCACGTGGAACACGTCTTTGACCACGCCCGGCAGCGTCCTCCCGTGGAACGGGGTGTTGTGACTCTTGGACTGAAGCATCTCTCGATCGACGACCCAACTTTCAGCCGGATCGAAGATCACCACGTCCGCCGGTGCCCCCACCGCAAGCGAACCGCCCGTCCCCAGGATCCGGGCCGGACGGGTGCTCAGTAGGTCGATAGCGCGAGCGATGTCTATGTGCCCCGGCTCGACGAGTTCGGCCAGAGTCACGCCCAACGCGGTCTCGAGCCCGAGCATCCCCGGCGGTGCGAACGAGAACTCTTGATCCTTCTCGTGGTCGGCGTGCGGGGCGTGATCGGTCGCGATAGCGTCGATCGTTCCGTCGGCCAGTCCCGCGACGATTGCAAGTCGGTCCGTTTCGGTTCGAAGCGGAGGATTGACCTTCAGCTCGGGGTCGTAAGTCGCAAGAAACGCATCCGTCAACGAAAAGTGATGCGGGGCAGCTTCCGCAGTGACCTTGACGCCTTCGGCTTTCGCGCGGCGCACGAGCTCGATGGTGCCTGCCGTGGATACGTGAAGCAGGTGCAGCCTGCAGCCCGTCAAGCGAGCGAGCGCGATGTCGCGTGCGGCCATCAACTCTTCGGCTTCCGAAGGCACCCCCTTCAACCCGAGGGAATCCGAGATCTCGCCTTCGTGCATCTGACCGCCGGAGGCAAGTGCGGAGTCCTCGCAGTGCTCGGCGTAGATCGCATCGAAAGCAGTCAGGTACTCCATGGTTCGCCGTGCGAACAAACTGTCTTGAACGCCGTGACCGTCGTCGGTGAACATCACGACCCGGGCGGCCGAGCGAGCCATCTCGCCGATGTCGGCCATCTCGCGGCCCTCGAGTCCCCGCGACAGCGCGCCTGCAACGCGCACGTTTACCAGCCCCACCTCGCGGCCCATCGCCCACACCTTCTCTGCGACGGCGGCCGAGTCCGCCACGGGGTCGGTGTTCGGCATGGCGTGAATGGTCGTGAAGCCGCCGGCAACCGCAGCGGCAGAAGCGGTGGCGATCGTCTCTTCGTCCTCGCGGCCCGGCTCCCGCAGATGCGTGTGAAGGTCGACGAACCCCGGTGCGACGATGCACCCGCTCGCGTCGATGACTTCGTCGCCGCGAGCCCCGCTGCCGAGCGCTGAGACAACGCCGTCGGTGATGGTCAGGTCCGTTACTTCGTCGATCCGGGCCGCGGGATCGACCACGCGGCCGCCTCTGATGACCGTGCTACTCATCTGCCGCCTCCTCGCCCTCGCGGCCCCCTAGCATCAGGTACAGCAAGCTCATGCGGACGGCCAGCCCATTGGCAACCTGATCCAGGATGATCGATCGAGGCGATTCGGAGACCGCGGCTGAGATCTCGACACCTCGGTTCATGGGACCCGGGTGCATGACCAGTGCGTCTGGTCTCATGCGCGCCATCCGGGTCGAATCCAATCCCCATAGGGCCGCGTACTCGCGCAAGCTCGGGAATAGCTGCTCGGAAGATCGCTCACGCTGGACGCGAAGCAGGTAGCAAACGTCGAGCTCCTCGAGGACCGAGTCCAGGTCGTAAACGACGCGCGCCCCCCATTGCTCGGCATGGGGCGGGATCAGCGTGGGGGGGCCGACCAACATCACGTCGGCGCCCATGGTCACCAATCCTTTGACGTTGCTGCGAGCGACGCGCGAGTGTGTAACGTCGCCCACGATCGCAACCTTCAATCCCTCGAAGTCTTTGAACCGCTCGCGGATCGAGAACAGATCCAGCAGAGCTTGGGTGGGATGCTCGTGCGCGCCGTCACCGGCGTTGAGGACACTCGCCTTCACCCATTGCGACAACTGGTACGGCGCGCCCGAGGACGAATGTCGAACGACGATCGCGTCGACGCCCATGGCTTCTAGCGTCCACGCGGTGTCCTTGAACGACTCCCCCTTGGAAACGCTCGAACGCGAGTCGGCAGAGAAGTTGATGACGTCGGCGGACAACCGCTTTGCCGCGAGCTCGAACGAGATCCGCGTACGCGTCGACGCTTCGTAGAAGAGGTTGCAAACCGTTCGGCCGCGCAGGGTTGGAAGCTTCTTGATCGGACGGTCCGTCACCTGGCGCAAAGAATCGGCGGTATCGAGGATCGTAGTGATGTCCTCCGACGAGAGCTGATCCATCGACAGGAGATGCTTGATCATCGATAGCCTCCGATCACGACGGCATCCTCACCATCGATCTCTTGAACCTTTACCTTCACGACCTCTTCTGCTGATGTTGGAAGGTTCTTGCCGACGTGGTCTGCACGGATCGGGAACTCGCGATGGCCACGGTCCACTAGAACCGCGAGCTTTATCGAGCGCGGACGCCCCATGTCTAGCAGCGCATCGATCGCCGCTCGGATCGTTCGTCCGGTGTAAAGAACGTCGTCGATCAGAACGACGGTTCGGCCGTCGATGTCTGCGGTCACCGTTGTCGCCTCGAGGCCGCGAGGGGTCCTCAGCGAAACGTCGTCTCGATAGAGCGTGACGTCGAGGGCCCCCGAAGACACCGCGGCTCCCTCGAAGGATGCGATCGTGGATGCGATCCGCTCGGCAAGAGGTGCGCCTCGGGTACTGATCCCGACCAGCACGAGGTCCTCTGCTCCTTTGTTGGCTTCGACGATCTCGTGGGCCACACGAACCAGCGCCCTGCGGATGTCGTCCGGGCCCATCACGGTTGCCCGGATCTCGAAAGCTCGTTGTGATCGTGCCATCAAAAAACGCCTCCCCCGACGGGGGAAGCGCACGCGCGGACGATGTCCATCGGCAAGCTCCTTCTCGGCCTCACAGGGCCGCTCTTAAAGGATGGCTTGCGAGAGTCTACGACGCGCGGCCCGAAGCCACCACCTCTACGGGGAACTTCAGCGCCTCGGGCGCCTGATCGGATGCGAGGAGCGCCCACAACACAACGCCAAGGCAGCCGACGCCCACGAGAGGCGGGTGATCCGTCGACAGGAACAGCGTCCCGTACAGGAACGCTGTAGCCGCGTATTGCCTCACCGATCGCGCTCGCAGTAATAGCGAAGCGATGCCCACGAGACCCAGGGTCTGAGCCGGGACCCAGTAGTACCAGTAGTAAACGGGGTCGACCAAGACCCGAAGGACGACCAAGACGAGAGGCACTGCCCACACCGCCGCCGGCGACTTGCGTCCGAACCACGCGGCCGCGCCGCCTCCTCCGAGCACAAGGGCACCTTGCAGCAGGCGGGCCCCCCACGAGAAGTCGGAACCCGCTCCCAACACGTAGTGCAGTGGGGCCACGGCCGAAACCGTCCAGTGATACGAGAAGCTCGCCACCGATCCCCAGATCAAGAAGGGCGCGTAGCTGAGCGCCATCGAGCCCACCGCAACAACCGCACCCAACACGGCGTCCCGATGATCGTCATCGAGAACGAGTATCGGAAGCCCCAGGATGCCCCAACCTTTCATCGCTGCCGATGCACCCAAGAGCAGTCCGGCTCCGATCCCCTTGCCGCGCCGGGCCGCTATCGCGGCTCCGAGCCACATAAGAGGAACGAGGGTCTCGGCAGACTGACCGATCGCCGTCGCTACTCCCCCGAGCCACAGGATCCACAAGCAGCACGCAGCGATCTCCGCTACCTGGTGCCTGGTCGAGGCCCGGCCCCAGAGCGCGCGCAGCAGCAGAGCCAGCGCTACGGACGAGACCGTTTCCACCGTGACCGACAGGGCCACCTTGTCGGAGACGTGGATCAGTCGCGCCACCGATGCCACCACTCCGGAGAAAGCGAGATGTAGTGGCCCCACCTGGATCGACGGATCTGCCAGAGCATGGCTCCAAGCCCCCGAGAAGAGCCGCTCACCTGCTCTAGCGAACAGTGTCCCGTCACCGGCAGACGCCGCCGTCGAGGCGTCCCAGACCCCGTGGGCCGCAGCCGCAACGGCAACGATCAAGAGGCGATACCTGAGGAGGGTTCCGGCGATCCGGGCGCGGCGCGACGGAGCTGAGCTCGTCATCGCCATCGAGGCCTCCCGTGTCTACGTGGCTAGCCGTCCTTCGCCTCGTGGCGCTCTTCCACCACCCGGCCCAGGACTCCATTAATGAATCGGCCGGAATCGTCGGTGGATAAAGCCTTGGCCAGCTCGACCGCCTCGTTGATAGCCACTGCCACGGGCACGTCGGTCCCCCACAGGAGCTCTACCAGGGCGATCCTGAGCAGGATCCGGTCGATCAAGGGCATCCGGTCGAGAGCCCAGCGATCGGCGTAGCGGACGATTATCGAGTCGATATCGGCTTGATGGGCCTGAACCCCCTCGACCAGCGTGCCGGCATAGGCGACGGCTTCGTCCGTGGGCTCCTCCGACGATCCCCGGTCCTCCTCGATGGAAGGCCGGACCCAGTCCGCGGCCTTCAAGGAAGCAAAAGCATCCAGAGGGAGCTCGTCGGTTATCTCGGATTCGTAGAGCGCGTCGACCGCCAGCCTGCGGGCAGTGCGACGGTCCTTCACAAGTCGTCGATCAGGCGCGCGATGAATACGTTCCGGAGCGTGTGTCGATCTTGATCCGCTCGCCCTTTTCCAAGAAGAGAGGTACTTGCACGATCGCCCCCGTCTCGAGGGTCGCCGGCTTCAGCGCGCCGGACACTCGATCTCCTTTGAGCCCCGGCTCCGTGTCGGTGATCTCGAGCTCGATCGACACGGGGAGCTCGACGCCGATCGGCATGCCTTCGTAGACAGGGATCATGCACACCGTCGAGTCCTTCAAGAAGCGACGAGCTTCCCCCAGCATCTCGGGATCGACGTGGGTCTGCTCGAACGTTTCGTTGTCCATGAATACGAGGCCGGCATCATCTTCGTATAAGTACTGCATCTCCCGCTTGTCCAAAACCGCGAGGTTGACCTTTTCGTCGGCGCGGAACGTCCTGTCGAGCACAGCACCCGACTTAACGTTCTTCAACTTCGTCTTGACGAACGCTTGGCCCTTGCCCGGTTTGACGTGCTGGTAGTTCACGATCGTGAACAAAGTGCCGTCGATGTCGAGCGTCTGCCCGGGCCGCATGTCGTTGGTGGAGATCACTGCAGTTCTTCTCCCATCAAAGGTCTAGAGCTCGATCAACGTGTCCTTCGGAGCGCGGCCCAGCACTTCGGCCCCCGTCTCCGTCACGACCACGTCGTCTTCGATTCGGATCCCACCGGAGCCCGGAATATAGATACCCGGTTCGACGGTCACCACGTCTGATGCGAGCAGCGTGTCGGTCGAAGTGCGGTGGAGTCGTGGAGCTTCGTGGATGTCGAGCCCGAGACCGTGACCCAGACCGTGGCCGAACGAATCGCCGTAACCGGCCGAATCGATGACCGCGCGCGCTTGCGCGTCGACATCCTTGCCCGAAGCACCAGCCTTTATCGCGCGGATACCGGTCGCTTGAGCCTCGAGCACCAATTCGTAGATCCTGCGTTGGTCGTCGGTGGCCGGCCCCAGGACGACCGTCCGCGTCAGGTCCGAGCAATATCCCTGGTATTTCGCGCCCATGTCGATCAGCACCAGATCGCCCTTCTCGGCCGCGCGCTCGGAAGGCGTGTGGTGGATATGAGCCGAGTGGATGCCCGAGCCCACTATCGGCTCGAACGAAACGTCGTCAGCGCCCGACTGACGCATCTTCACTTCCAGGTCTAACGCAAGCTCCCGCTGGGTTACGCCGGGAACTATGCGATCGAGAGCCCACGTGAATGCTTTGTCCGACAGCTCGACGGCATGCCTCAAGAGCTCGATCTCCTCGGCGTCCTTTGTCCTGCGGACACCTTCGACGATGCCCCGCGTCCACTCGAGCCGAGATCCATTAAGTTGTTCACCCAATCGATCGAGCTCACCGACGGTCATCGTGTCGGCTTCGATTCCCAGCTTGGAGACGTTCGCGCTCTTCAAGTGCTCGGACAGGACATCGCTTAGACGATCTTGGTAGATGTGAACCTCGGCTGCATCGACCAGGTCCCCGGCACGCGCTTCGTAGCGAGGATCGGTGAAGAACACGGTGCTGCCCGGCGTCAGCAGCATCTGTGCGTTGGTCCCCGAGAAACCGCTGAGGTAGCGGACGTTCGTCAGATCGGTAACGAGGAGACCGTCGCACTCGGTATCGGTAAGCGCCTCGAGAACACGCGCCGCCCGTGCTT
>JBHELU010000234.1:0-2612 GCA_046262955.1 Actinomycetota bacterium
GCGGTGTCGCCGGCGGCGGGGGACTACATATCGAGCGCTCGCCTGTTGGGAGTAGCCGGTGGCCTAAGAGAAAGCCTCGGTGCCGAGCGTACGGGATTTGAACAGGAACTGATGAAACCATATGAGGATGCGACACAAGAAGGGCTCGGAGAGGCATCTTTTGTGCGGGAATTCGGGAAAGGTCAACAGATGCTCCTTCGCGATACCGTTCAGCTTGCTCTCGATGTCGGTAGCGACATCGCGGCGAGCACGGTGCAACCGCCAAACGTAGTGGCTGACCTCTAAGTGATGTCCGATCCCCGACGCGAGACGCAGATCCTGGCTCGCCGCCGGATGATGGCGCGCCGCAGGCGAACGGTTTTCCTGGTGGGTTTGGTGTTGATCGTGATCTTCGGCTTTTGGCTGACGCATCGGGGCAGGGATGGTAGCAATGCTTCGGCCTCCGGCTCGGGGAATCGTCCGCAATCCCAAGCACCTGCGTCGATCTCACCAACCGGCAAGGCCCGCAAGAGCACGTTGCCGATCAAACACATCATCTATGTGATCAAAGAGAATCGGAGCTACGACAACTACTTCGGGCGCTATCCGCGCGGTGACGGCGCAACCGAAGGCAAGACGTCGGATGGCCGGACGGTGAAGCTCGCCCCGGCTCCAGACGTGCTCGAGCCCGATCTAGGACACAGTTTCTTCGACGGCATCGAAGGCATCGACGGCGGAAAGATGGACGGGTTCGACCAGGTAACGAACGGCGACTCTCTGCATGGATACTCCGCGTTCACGCGCAAGGGGATGCCGAATTACTGGTCTTATGCGGACCACTACGTGCTGGGCGACCGCATGTTCACGTCTATGTACGGACCGACCTTTCCGGAACACCTCTACACGATCGCCGGTTACGCCGACGACGTGACCGGCAACAAGCTCGAGGCCGACCATCCAAACGGTTACTGCGCAGACCCAACCGAGACCGTTTATCACTTCACCGACATCACTAAGCACGATTCCAAGGTGATCATGAAAGCCGAGGATCGAGCCGACACCGGCACTGTCGGTAATTACTGGTCCGAGGTTCGCGCTTGCTTCAACTTCAAGACGATCATCGACGAGCTGATCCACCACAACATCTCGTGGCACTACTACGACGAGGACGGCTCCTGGTACAACGCGGTGCTGGCCATCCAGCATCTCTACAACTCACCGTACTGGGGCCCCAACGTCACGACAGAGGACAACCTGATCCCCGATATCCAGCAACACCACCTGGCAAAGGTCTCCTGGGTGATCCCTCCGTCGGGCTACAACGACCACCCAGGGGGACCGAGCGTCTGTGCCGGCGAGAACTGGTTCGTCGAGTGGATGAACGTTTTGATGAAATCGAAGTACTGGAAGAACACCGCGGTCTTCTTGACCTGGGACGACTTCGGCGGGTTCTACGATCACGTTCCGCCGCCCCACGTCGACTACATGGGTCTCGGCCCCCGCGCGCCGCTGTTGATCATCTCGCCGTGGGCGAAAGAGGGCTACATCGACTCCACGACTTACGAGCTCTCGTCACCGCTCAAGTTCATCGAGACGGTCTTTGGCTTGCCGAGCCTCACCGATCGAGATGGTAAGTCGGCCGACATGACGAATGCCTTTGATTTCTCGACCACGCCCGACTTCAAAGCGCGCAAGTTGATCCTCCAAGGGCGCGACTGCACCGGTCTGCCTCAGATAACCAGTCAGGCTTACGCAAAGCACGGCGAGCACGCATTCCAGGCACTCGGGGACTGAGTAGTTGCTGAGCATTTCCGAAGAAGACTTCCTTTGGTACACGAACCGCGCGCTCGACGAGATGATCGCCGTCCTTTTCAGGCTTGGAGATGATGACGTAAATCGAAAGCCGGACCTTCCGGGAGCCAATTCGCCGTATGTGATTGTCGATCACTGTTTGGGTGTCATGGAGTACTGGGGCGGTCACGTTGTCCGAGGCCGCGACAGCATTCGCGATCGGGACGCAGAGTTCCGGGCCACGGGAAAGGTGCCCGAGCTGGTTGAACGCGTCGAGCAGGCACGCAGCCGGCTGAGAGACGACGTTCACAAGTGCCTGTCTACAGCTCCCCCGCGGAAACCGCCGCCTGCGGAAGACAGGGGCTTACCGCTCAGCCGAACGCAGGCCGCGGTCCTCATCCACATATACGAAGAGCTTGCTCAACACCTCGGACATCTCGAGATCACTCGCGACATATTGCTGAAGGAGCGAGCCTGAGGGGATGACCTAGTGCGAGAGCTGGACCGTGCTTCTTACCGGCTTCGAGACGTTGCCGGCGACATCGGTCGCGACGATCTTGAACTTGTACAGGCCGGGTTTCTGCAGCTTCCCCGACGCGTTACGTCCATCCCACTTCGCATACCAGCCCGCTGCAACCAGAGGCTTCTGGCTCACCATCCTCACGACGAGCTTTCCGGATGCCTTCTTGATCGTCAGGACGATGTTGGCGCTTTCGGACTGAGTCCAGTTCAGTTTGGTTGTGTCGGCGAGGCCATCGCCGTTTGGAGAGAACGTGGAGGGCTTCGCGAATACGTCCGTCACCAACGGTCGCGTCGTGTCGGGAGAAGGCGTCGGTGTGGGA
>JBHELU010000235.1:0-5228 GCA_046262955.1 Actinomycetota bacterium
GTTCACGACGTCGACCCATAGCGAGATGAGCTCATTCGAGAGCACCTCGTCGATTGTCGGATCGAGCTCAAAGTCGAGCGCCATGCGCCGACTCTAGAAGCTTGTAAAAGCGAACGAGCGCGTTATGACTTGCCGGCGAAGTCGACGTCTTTCGTCTCGACCGTTCCGGCCGTGCGACCGGGAGCACGGTGGTTTTTCCAGTAGAGGTTTGTGTGCGCGATCACCTTGTCTGGAGGTGGAGCTCCCCACGGCGTTAGGTCCTCGGTCGTGTGGGCGTCGCTGACGAGGGTCGCGTCGTACCCCCTGACGAGCGCGCCGTGGAGCGTCGACCGGATGCACTCGTCGGTCTGCGCACCGGCAACGACCAGTCGACCGACGCCGAGATCTCCCAGCACGCGTTCGAGGTTAGTTTCCTCGAACGCGTCGCCGTAGCTTTTCTCGACCATCGGCTCACTGTCTCTTGGCTGCAGTTCGGGGACGATCTCCCATACTTTGGTTTTTCTCTCCAGCCCTTCGTCGTTGTGTTGAACCCATACGACCGGGACATCTACTTGGCGAGCTTTCTCGACCAGGTTCCCGATGTTCGCGACGACTGCGTCGCGCTCGTGGGCCTCTTCGACGACGCCGTTCTGCACGTCGAGGACGATCAGTGGTGTTGCCGGCCGGTTCTCGAGCGTTGTCAAGATTCCCTCCACGGCTTGGATCGGATGAAGGCTCATTTTCTACCGCACCGGTTCATCGTGATCGGAGCCAAACCTAGGTTCGCGTCCACGTCCCGACGAAGACGATGTCGCGGTCGGCGCAGGCCTTCTGGATGTTCTTGATCGTCAACGACGACCCGGATAGCGACCAGGTGTAGTCGCTTGCCTTCTCCGGCTCGCAGAACAGATTCGCGGGGTCAGGGTGAGGCTGGCGCCACACAGCAGGTCCGTAGAGCGTTAGTTTCGAGCCGTCCAACGTGTATGGCTCGACGAATGGACTAGAGGTGTCACCTTTCGGATCCACTCCGATGATCTCGCCATTTTTCTTTACCTGAATGGTCCATCGCCCCGTCGGTGATTGTTCGCCGAACGCACCCTTCGCGGGAACCCTGTAGGACGCCACCCGCTTCTGATCCGCTTTCGTCACAAGACGTCGGTACGTCCCGGCGATCATCTTGTCTTTCGACAAATCCACGTCGACGCGGATATGTGCCGTCGCATCGGCGCTCGCGCCTTCCGACGTGATGACGTGGGCGGTCAGTACGTGATGTCCGTTACCGAGGAGCCACGGGGGAAGGAACTGAAAGTCCTCGTCGAAGGAGTACGGCGGATTCTCCTCGACCCACTTCCGGTTGCCGTCGATCAGGAATTCCACCGCTTGAATCGCGTCGTCGGCCGCCGGCTTCGCCTTCACCTGCCAGTGGACAGCTTTCGTCAGGGTGGCTCCGTCGGCGATCGTCATGGAGACCGATGGTGCTGCCGGTGCCGCGCTCGAGGACGACGACGCTGGCCTCGAGGCGGTACCCCCATTGTTGTTACTGCCGCCGCATGCCCCGATTAGCAAAGTGATGGCTAGGCCCGCCACGACTCGATATCGCATGGTCCTCCCTCCTATGTCCGTACTCAGAGATAGACAGGCGCGGGTAGGCCGCGATGTTTACGCGTCATCGAAACTGGAGCGGGTGAAGGGAATCGAACCCTCATGACCAGCTTGGAAGGCTGGAGCTCTGCCATTGAGCTACACCCGCGGAAGGCTTGAGTTTATCGGCGGTCCCCAGACGAAGACTCGCTTTCTTTTCGCATCTAACGTCGCTGAGCGACCTCGTAGGCAAAAAGAACGGCCCCTCGAGCAACTAATAGTCGATGCTGAAGTCGACTGGTGCTGGGTGATGGTTGAAATTGAGCGCGACGGTTCCCGAGGCATTCCTGTACAGCCCGGTTCCGCCGGTGATTGCGAGATGGAGAGTGTTACTGCCGCCGTTCGGCCCGAAGGAGATTCTGCCCAGGAAAGTAACGGTCCCGCCTTTCAACGAGATAGCGCCGTCACACTGAAGAGTGGATGCGTGCGTCGATTTGGTCACGCGGATGTTGTGACACACGCGGGAGAGGACGGCAGCTCTCTTGTGGTGCCGAAACAATGGCTCGTGCCCAACCTCATAATCGCCCACCGAGAAACCGCTGTCCCCTTGGTCGGCTTCGTAGGCGTGGTCGGCAGTGCTCTTCTCGTAGAGCGTGAATTCCTTGTGCTTGGTGCCCCCGGCAGCAGAGCTCGGCAGCACAAAAGCGAGACTTGCTCCAACCGCTCCGGCAGCCAACAGTGCAACGACCGACAACAGCTTCTTTCGCACGATTCCCTCCCTTGCCCGTTGCGCCGAGATGGTCCCGGTGCATGGCGAGAAGTTATCGCGCGGAGGTCGCAGCTAGCGTCCTGAGCGACCTCGTCGACGAAAAGAACGTCAAAAGGGGACCGCCCATTTCGAAGCGGCCCCCTTGAGAACTAGCAGTCGATTAGTAGTCGATGCTGAAGTGGAACGGTGCTGGGTGTGTGTTGAAGTCTGTGGTGATCACTCCCGAAGCGTCGCGGTAGATGCCCGTCCCACCGGTGATCGAAAGATGAGCCTTGTCCTGCGACTTGTTGAAGCTGAGCCGAGTCAAGATCGTAAGACTCCCTCCCTTCAGCTTAAGGACACCTTCGCACTGCTCCGTTGCGGACCGAGCGGCCTTGTTGAGGCGGATCGTGTGACACACCCGCGTGAGGCTCGCAACCCTGTGATGGTTCTTGAACAGGGGCTCGTGCCCGACCTCGTAGTCGCCCGTCGAAAATCCGCTGTCACCTTGATCGGCCTCATAAGCGTGGTCGGCCGTTGTCTTCTCGAACAGCGTGAATTCCTTGTGCTTGGTCCCACCCGCAGCCGAACTGGGAATCACGAAAGCAAGGCTCGCTCCTAGTGCTCCCGCAGCAAGCAATGCGATGGCAGACAGCAACTTCTTACGCACGATGGCCTCCTTTGTCCGCTGCACCGGGACGATCCCGGCACTCCGCGGAAGGTACCGCGCGCACGGGGATTCAAAGAAGAGGACAAAAGCAACTCAAGCGTCGGGGCGGCCGGATTCGAACCGGCGACCTCAGCGTCCCAAACGCTGCGCGCTAACCAAGCTGCGCTACGCCCCGTTCCAGCCAGTCTAGAGAATTGGCGATTCAGCCATCGGGGGGTCGATGCTCTGTAAGCGTTTTTGAGTCCGAATGCGGTGGCAGTTGGCGCATACGAGTTCGCACTTTTCGATCTCCTTCAAGAGAACGTCCGTGCCGAGCGTGACGGCGATTAGAGAAACCTCAGCGCTCTTATCGCCGAGGTGGTCGAAATCCATCGCACAGGGGGGGAAGGTCTTCCCGCAATCGGTGCAGGGGCGAGACTTGAATTCACCGAGGATTTCTCGGTGCCGCTGGATCCTGCGCTTTCGCCTGGAGCTCACCTGCGACAGATGTTTGGCTCGATTGGACTTGTCCGAGTACCAGTCACGCCAGGACGCGTTGGAGCACGCTCGACAGTACGACTGCCGTCGTGTTCGAGCTTTGTCTCGCCAGTTGAATTCACTCTCAGCTTTTGGATCTCCGCACGGGCACATCGCCGCATGCAGCATTGTGGTCTGCGCCTGTGACAGTTTTGGCACACCAAGACCGAGGAGGACCCACAGAGCTAACCAAGCTGCGCTACGCCCCGATTAATTAGCGAGTCTATGGGGATAGTTTCTTCGAGCAGAGCTGTTGAGGGTTGTCGATCAATTGACTGTGGGAGGTGTCTACTCGATGCGACAGAACGGAAGCGCTCGGATCGCGCTCATTGTTTCTTTGGGTGTCTGTGCACTTTCAGTAGCGATGGTGCTGTCGTCCACCGCGCTCGGTGATACGTCTTCCAGGCCCGGCTCCCGTAACGACACTTGCCTTCCGACATCGGCTCCTGGGGCGCCGAGCTGCCTTCCTGGGGGGAGTTCGAGTTCGGCTTCAGCGTCGAAGTCTCCGTCGGGCTCGGCATCGGCGACCTCGTCGACCACGCCTTCGGGCGGTAGCTTCAATTCGAAGATCACGATCGGTTTCAAGAAAGGCGCCTTCAAGGGCAAGGTCACTTCATCCAGTAACAAATGTGTGGGTGGACGCAACGTGGTCCTCTTCAAGATCAAGAAGAAGAAAGGTGTCCCGGCCGGCCACGACACGACGAGCAAGTCGGGTAGCTGGAAGGTCAAGCCGGCCACCAAGCACGGGAAGTTCTACGCGTCGGTCAAGCAATCGAAGGTGTCACAGGGCACGTGCAAATCGGCGAAATCCAAAACCGTCAAGCATTGAATCGCTCGCTCGCGAAAACCGAATAAGCGCTCGCAGCCGAAGTGTTTCCTAGGTAGGCGGATAGGCAGCCGCGAGGCGACACTGCGCAGGAACCGATCGTTCGCTGTGACGGCTTCTCTTCCGACCGTCCTCGGTTTGGGAGTCAGGGACCGTCATCCCCACTTTCGTCCGCCTAGCGCGGTCCTTGGCTCCCAAATCGAGCGTTCGGATCACCGTGAGCCGTCTCACCCCACGGCTAGGATGACTCGTTCATGGCCGATCTCCTTGTTCAGACGTCTTCCGAGCGCGTCGGAAAAGACCGGGTCAAGCTGCGAGTCGAGGTTCAGGAAGGTGCTCTGGACGACGCGCTGACTGCGGCATATAGGCGGTGGGCGAAGGAGATCAAGGTCCCCGGCTTCCGCAAGGGAAAAGTGCCGCGACAGCTGATCGACGCACGCGTCGGCCCCGAGGTGGTCCGGGAAGAGGCGCTCAAAGATGCCTTGCCCGGCTTCTATCGCGATGCGGTCACCGCTGAGGATCTCCAGCCCATCGCCCCACCCGAGATCGAGGTCCTCGAGTTCGAGACGGGCAACCCTCTCGTCTTCGAGGCAACCGTCGATCTGCGCCCCGAGATCTCGATCCCCGATCTGTCGACCCTCGCCGTGGATCCTCCCTCCGCGGAAGTGACAGACGAAGACGTCACCGAGCAACTCGATCGACTCCGTGACCGTTTTGCCGAGCTCGAAACGGTGTCTCGAGACGCCCGGCGCGGCGATTACGTGTTGATCGACGTAAAGGGTCACAAGAACGACCAGCCGGTAGAGGGAGCCGGCGCGCCGGACCTTCTTTACGAGATCGGCTCGCGCACCGGGCCCGCAAAGCTGGACGACGAGCTCGAGGGGAACCGGGCCGGGGCCATATTGCGC
>JBHELU010000236.1:0-14987 GCA_046262955.1 Actinomycetota bacterium
CCCTAACGACGTGAGCAAGCTGGATCAGCGCGTTGCTGCCCTTCTCCGGATCGAGCCCGGCGTGTGCGGCGCGGCCGCGGAAGGTGATCTCGTAAAACGAGGCTCCCTTGCGGGCGATCTTCACCGAGCCAGAGCCGCTCGGTTCCAGCACCAAGACGGCTTGCACGTCTCGTGCGACGTTCTCTATGAGCTCTCTCGAGCTATGGCCCCCGATCTCCTCATCGGTGGTCACCAAGAACGCGATCCCGTCCATTTCGCTCAGCACGGACGCGGCATAAAGCCCCTGAACCAGACCGGCTTTCATGTCGAAACACCCCGGGCCCGAAGCGATTCCGTTCGATACCGAGAATGGCCACCGCTCGGTCGTTCCTCGCGCCCAGACAGTGTCGAGGTGACCCAGCAACATGACGCTCGGCTTGCCCAACTTCCACAAGAGGTGAGGGCGATCGCTCGTCCGGATCACTTCGGGACCATCTCCGAGCAGGCGCTTGCCCATCTCGGACAGAAGCTCGGCACCCCTCTCGATCGCACCGACATCGCTGGTCGGTGTTTCGGCCATCACCAAGGCTTCGAGGTCCTCGACCATGTCGGGGGTGACGTTTTCGAGCGCACTGAGAGGGTTCATTTCCCCAGAGGCTACGTGACGCGGAGTCGGAGCTTTCCCGGCCTAGTGGTCGGCCCAGTCGAGTGTTCGCTCGACTGCTTTCTTCCACAAGGCGATGCCGCGCTCGCGGTCGGCGGCGTCCATCTGAGGTTCCCAGCGTTTGTCGATCCGATACTTCGCGCGCAGCTCGTCGAGATCTTTCCAGAAGCCCACGGCCAGCCCGGCTGCATAGGCGGCCCCCAGGACGGTCACTTCAGAAGCCTCGGGGCGCACGACCGGGAAACCAAAGATGTCGGCCTGGAACTGCATCAGGAGATCGTTCACCACCATGCCTCCATCGACGCGCATCTCCGCGGGCGCGGGCGGCCCCATATCCGCAAGCATTGCTTCCGCGAGCTCGAACGACTGATAGGCGGCGGCCTCGAGAGCCGCGCGGGCGACGTGAGCTTTCGTCGCATATCCCGTCAGTCCGGCAACCACGCCGCGTGCATCGGATCGCCAGTGCGGAGCGAACAAGCCGGAGAAAGCCGGGACGAGTACCACATCACCGTTGTCTGGAACGCTTCGCGCCAGTCCTTCGACCTCGTCCGAGCTCCCGATGATTCCGAGGTTGTCGCGCAGCCACCGGATCAGCGCGCCCGCGACGGCAACGGATCCTTCGAGAGCGTAGGTCGCTCGGTCACTACCGAGCTTGGCCGCAACGGTTGTGATCAATCCGTGCTCAGAGAAAACTGGTTCCGTTCCGGTGTTCAGCAGCATGAAGCAGCCCGTCCCGTATGTGTTCTTCACGTTGCCTGCGTCGAAGCACGTGTGCCCGAACAAGGCGGCTTGCTGATCGCCCAGGATTCCGGCGATCGGCGCTCCGGACAGTGGTTCGTTCGCTTCGCCGTAGATCTCGCTCGATCCGCCGATGCGAGGGAGCATCGCGGGCGGGATGTCGAGCTCGCCGAGCATGCCCTCGTCCCAATCGAGCGTCGCGATGTCCATCAACATCGTGCGGCTGGCATTCGTTGCGTCGGTGACGTGGACTCCACCATCGGGCCCTCCCGTCAGGTTCCACACCAGCCAGCTGTCGATGGTGCCGAAAAGAACGTCGCCGCGTTCCGCTGCGGCACGCGTCGCCTTGTCCTGATCGAGCAACCACGCGATCTTCAGTGCCGACGGATAGGTGGAGACCGGAAGGCCGGTGGTTTTCTGGAACCTGTAGGTCCCGCCGTCCGCCGTCAGCTCGCGGACGCGGCTCTCGGTGCGAGTGTCCTGCCACACGATCGCGTTGGCGACGGGCTTTCCCGAAGTGCGATCCCACAGCACCGTCGTTTCCCGCTGATTCGTGATGCCGACCGACGCGATATCCGAGATCGAGGCACCCGCCTTCTCGACCGCTCTTGCGATGCACTCACGCGTGTTGTCCCAGATCTCTACCGGATCGTGCTCGACCCATCCCGGGCGTGGGAAATGCTGCCTGTGCTCCAACTGATGGGAGGCAACGGCCGCACCTTCGTGATCGAACAAGAGGCAACGAGAGCTCGAAGTGCCCTGATCGATGGCTGCAACGAATCGTGTGGTCATTGGCCAACATTAGATGGCACAATTCAACTCTCAAGGGGGTCTTGAACGGGGGAGGTCGGCATGCCGGTGACATCGATGTCAAGCCGTGGTTCGAGAATAGTGCTGGTCGTCATTCTGCTCTTCGCTGTCGGAGGAACAGCCCTGATCTTTGGTGATCGGTCAGCCTCTGCCGCGGTCAACGGAACCTACTATTTCAACGGCACGCCGGAAGATGAGGTCAACAAGCATGACACGATGCCCACTGCGACCTTTTCAAAGACGGCTCCCACCGCAACGATGCCGATAACACAAACCACGAAGTTCTTTTGCAACAGTGACGTGCAATTCAACATTCATTGCGCCAATTGGGTGGGCCCGTACTCTGGAGACATCACTGGTCCTATGGAGTTCTGTTCCTTTTGGAGCAGTACGAACCCGGCCGATGTGCAGGCAGGAACCGCAGATGTAGAGCTGACGTTTTTTGACGGGGACACACAGATCAGTCGTGTCACCGCCAAGGTGAATATCGGTACACCGGACGCGCCCGCAGGCAGCTCGGCGATAGTGAATGTCGAGGGGACGGTGGCTGACACATTAGGCGTTGTAGCCAGGCCCGAGGCTACCGGGCAAGCATTGGAGGTGCACTATGGGGCAACCTCGACGCCGTCCTTCTTTGGTCCTCCAGGGCAGCCCTGCGCAACGGGAGCGTCTCCAAGTGCATCCGGTTCTCCGAGCGCGTCGCCGTCGGGATCTCCATCACCGGGGAACCCGAAGTCACCACGCGCAACGATCCGGTTCTCCGACCTGACTCCTAAAAGAGGGCACGCGGTCACTGCGACCGCAGGGATCAAAAGATGCACCGGGAATCAACGAACGAAGATCCAGCTACAGCGTAAGAAAGGGAAAGCTTTCAAGAAGGTCGCACAGAAAAAGCTAAACAAGAAGTGCAAAGCAACATTCAAGGTTGCTACGGATTTCCACAAGGCAACCTTCCGGAGCTACTGGCCCAAACAGAACCCCGCCTATAGATCAGGAGCGTCGAAGCCGCAGACCGTCACTACGCATTAGAAGGAGGGCCTGTCGCCGAGTTCGGCGACAGGTCCCGACGATCGTCGATACTCGCTGCGACGCGAAGGATTGCTTCCACAGAGCGATCGACGTCGTCCGCGGTCGTCGACCAGTTCGATACCGAGATGCGCATCGCCGCCACGCCTCGCCATATGGTCCCCGACATCCAACAGGTTCCGTCGTTCTGGACTCCGGTGACCACTGCCCTCGTCTTGGCATCGTGGTCCCCGTCCTCCGAAAGGAATCGAACGAGAACCTGGTTGAGAACGACGTCGTTGAGGATCTCGATGTTTTCGTGCGAGCCCAGCGCTTTGGCGAAACGAAGCGCGTGGTCGCAGCAACGATCAACCATCTTGGCGATCCCGTCCCGGCCCAGGTATCGGATCGCTGCGTAGACGGCGAACCCTCGTTCTCGTCGCGAGAACTCCGGGTTCCAGTCCATCTGGTCCCGCTCTGCCCCCTCGGCGTGGATCAGGTAACTGGCATGCACGCTCATTGCTGCTCGATGCGAGCCGGGGTGCGCGCAGAACACCACACCTGAGTCGTAGGGAACGTTCAACCATTTGTGAGCATCGGTAGCCCATGAATCTGCGACGGCTATGCCCGCGGTCAAGGCGCGACGAGCTGGGCTTGCCGCGGCCCACAATCCGAACGCACCGTCGACGTGAACCCACGCGCCGTGTTCGTGGGCGACTCCGCATATCTCGGCGAAGGGATCGAATGCACCCGAGTTCACATTGCCTGCCTGCGCGCTGACTATCGTCGGGGCATCGCTCTCTTCGAGCGCATGCTGCAGCGTCTTCACGTCCATACGTCCTTGGTCGTCTGCAGCGATCGGTTGTATCGATCCGGTGCCCAAACCCAAGTAACGCAGCGCTCGATCGATCGTGTCGTGACGCGTCTCGTTCGCCAGCACGCGGATGCGGGGGGCGCCTTGAAGCCCCTGCTCTTGAACGTTCCAGCCGCGTTGCTCGAGGACGTGATGCCGCGCAGCCGCGAGGCCGGTGAAGTTGGCCATCTGACCGCCGGTCACGAACCCGAACGAGGCTCCTTCGGGAAGCCCGAGCAGCTCGATGAGCCAGCGCCCCGCCACGTCCTCCACAACAGACGAAGCGGGCGAGGCCACATAGAGGCCAGCGTTCTGATCCCACGCGGACGTCAACCAGTCGGCCGCGATAGTCACCGGCATCGCGCCGCCGATCACGAAGCCGAAGAACCGTCCCGACGTAGTTGCAACAAGACCCGGCTCTGCGTTGGCGGCCAGCTCCTTGATGATCGTCTCGGCCGGCAGACCCGATTCGGGAAGCGGCCCGTCGAAGGCGTCGCGGAGCTCCTCTAGTCCCGCGCTGTTGCGAACTGGTCGCTTTGGAAGCCTCTCGATGAAGCCGGCCGCGTGTCGAGCTACCTCTTCAAAGAGAGGTCCGACATCTTCGGAACTCATGTGCGCATCCTCGCATCGACCCGAGCAGTGGAACAATGGCCGGGTGGGTCAGGCATCAATCGGGAGCTCGTCGATGTGGTCCATCCGATCGGAGGACTCGATCCTCTCCATCGGTTCCAAAGGCTCCGTCCTTTCGATCGGATCGGTGGGCTCGGCGTTATCGATCGGATCGATTGGTTCCTTCGGATCGATCCTCTCGATCGGCTCCTTCGCAAGCGTCGGATCGGCGCTTTCCGCGGTGTCGAGGTGGTCGCTGATGTCGTGGCGGTCCGTGCGTGGGGTGATGGGCCAGGGGCCGCCCCGCTAATTACCGACGGCAGTGGTTTGACTGCGGAGAGATGTGGGCAACTCCCTTCCGACTGAAAGGAGCTCCCATGATCTTGTGGATCATCATCGTCGTGCTTGCAGTGGTCGGGCTGTTCGCGTTGCTAAGGGGCCGGGTCTAACTACACGTTCTTTCGCGATGGGTGTCGACGGTCTCCAACAGTGGGACTCGAACATCCCCCGCCCATCGAGGTGTTGCGCGGACTGCCTGAGTCCGCCAGCCGCATACGACCAATCACGGTGCTCTGAAGGTTATGTGCCGCCGCCGTCGAACGCGCGGTTACGAGGGCGGTAGTCGAGCGAACGACTTGGTCGGGAGAAGGGCTGAGATGTCGATGCGGCGAATAGCTACGATCGTCTTAGCTGGGCTCTTGGCGGGGGGGATGCTTACAGGCCCTAACGCAAGTGCGGGGCCAAAGAAGAAGGTGTTCGTCACGTCCCCATCCAACGGGGCCTCGCCCGCGGCCGGCATCGCCGTCGGCACCACGCCGATCGCCTTCAGTAGCGACCGGGATGCCTCGGCTGGCGAGATGCACCTGTGGAGGGTGAACCCCGACGGCTCCGGGTTGGCCCAGCTGACCACCGGCGCAGGCCAGGACGATGAGAACGCGCGGTGGTCCCCAGACGGGAAGGAAATTGCTTTTCAAAGGAGCGAGGGGGCCTCGTACGACATCTGGGTCACGGCCGCCGACGGAAGCGAGCAGATCGCGTTAACGAGATCTGCCGGCGATGAGACGAACCCCGCGTGGTCGCCGAACGGCAAACGGATCCTCTACGACCACTGGGCCGGTTCCGAGAATTTCGGAAGCGGTTTGTCGTCGCTTTGGACCATGAGAGCGGATGGCTCCCACCAGCGGCGCCTTGTCCGCCATGGCGAGGCGGGCGACTATTCCCCCGACGGAACCCGGATCGTGTTTTCCGCACTTCGTCCCAATGGGCTCTGGGCTCTCAGGACGATCCGACAAGGTGCATCGCATTCTCGAACATTCATCGCTCCAGGTGGGGCGGATGCCTACGATCCGGCATGGTCGCCGGACGGGCACTGGATCGCGTACGGCGTGGTCGACTGCTCTACGAACCCCCAATGCGACTTGGATATCTACGTGGTGCAACCATCGGGCAAGGGCAACCAACTGGTGACCACCAACGGATACCAGCCGAGGTGGTCTCCTGACGGCACGCAGCTCACCTTCACGGAATCCATAGGGGTCTCGGACGACGTGATGACGGTCGGTCGCGACGGCACCGGTCTCACCGACGTGACCCCCGGCACGTCGAGCTTCGATGGGTTCTCCGACTGGTCGCCGATCTAGAGCTCTGTGCCCCCGAAGGATCGTCCGCGGTGCCACGTCCCGCTGTTCTCGCCGTCCCCTGATTGGACATCTTTCGGGGCAACTTCAGGTTGGGACGACGGGTTCGCGGTCATCGGTTGTGTCGGTTAGCAGACGGCGGATGCTGAGGATTAGGGCTGTCTTGGTCTCGCCACGATTGAGACCGAGTTCGTTGACCAGGATGTCCCACGCTCGCACATCGCAGATCGTGATCAACACGGCGCGCACGTGGGCGCGCTCACGCTGCGGCATGAACCCCAGCCGGGCGCCGAAAGCGTGGTCGATCCAATCGTAGTGGAGTTGGCGGGCGCGGCGGCCGATCTCGGCGATCAGCCCACCGCCGCGCATAGCGGCGATCTTCAGGGACGCGTCGCCGACCGAGTCGTAGTGCTGGAGCAGGTTCTCGATGGCGGCCTCGATGTCGTTGCCGGGCACCCGCATGCGCTGCTCCTGCACCCGCTCGAAGGCGCGCTGGAACGTCTGCTCTAGTAGCCCATCCTTTGTGCCGAAGTGCCGGAGCAAGGTCTGCTTGGTGACCCCGGCGCCGGCCGCGATCGCCTCAAGCGTCGTCGCTTGCCAGGCGCCGGCGAAGAACGCTTGTTCGGCCGAGTCGAGGAGGGCCGCACGGGTGCGCTGCTCCGCTTCGGCACGCGCGACCTTGACATATGTGCGTGACTTGCCCATTATTCGTATTACCCATGGTAAAGCGAACTAACGAGGCGAGTCAAGCGGGCGGGTCCGGGGGGCGCGGCGGATGCGGGTTCTGATCATCACCTGGGGAGGAGGTGGCGCCAGCCAGCCGGCGCTCGGGCTGGGGCGTCGCCTTGTCGAGCGCGGTCACGATGTCCGGGTGGTGGGTCCGCGCTCTTTCGGCGAGCGGGTGAGCGCGGCGGCGTGTCGGCTGCGGGCCTATCCCGCCGAGCTGGAATTAGATCCATCCTCACAGTTGATGTTCGAGGAGCAGTCGGAGTACGCGGTCGAGTTGTTCTTCGGGCAGCGCCTGCCGGCGTTGGTCGATGCCGAGCTGGACCTCGAGTCGGCGGACGTTGTTGTCGTCGACTATCTCCTGCGCACGGTTGCCTGCAGGCTTGAGGCGCGGCCGATGCCGGTCGTGTTGTTGACTCACATGGCCTACCGTCACGCCGCGCCGGCTGTCGATGAGCGGGAAGATGAGTGGAGCCAGCGCTGGCAGTACCGCTTGGTCAACCAGGCGCGTGAGGAGATGGGGCTGCGATCGCTTCCGGTTGGGCCCGAGGCACTGTGTATCGCGCTCGGCAGGCGGGCCGATCGGGTGATCGTGACGATCCCTCGTGAGCTGGACCCCTGGCCTGAGATTCCCGCGCACGTCGTCCACGTCGGCCCGATCCCAGAGGAGACCGCCGCGGACAGCTGGAACTCGCCATGGGCCGCGAATGATCCAACGCCGCTGGTGGTGATCAGTATGAGCACGATGTACATGCGTCACGAGACCGTCCTCGGGCGCGCCGCCAGCGCGGCAGCGGCCTGCGGCGCACGCGTGCTAGTGCTGACCGGCTTCGAGCTCGACCCCGACAGCGTTACCTTCCCCTCGGGGGTCATCGTGCGGTCATACGTGCCGCATTCACACGTCCTTCCGCAGGCATCGCTCGTCGTAACGCACGCAGGGATCGGCACCCTGATCGCGGCATTTGCCGCCGGGGTCCCGACCATCTGTCTCCCACTCGGCCGGGATCAGCACGTCAATGCGGCACGGGCCCAGAAGCTCGGTGCGTCGATCACACTTGCCGCCGACTCCGACCAGCCGACACTCGAGCAAGCAATCCACGCCGCCCTCACATCTCCCAACCTCGTTGAGGCCGCACAGCTGCTCGCCAGCCGCCTGGCTGCCTACGGCGACGGCCGACGGGCAGTAGAGATCGTCGAGCAGCTAGGGATGCGCGCGACTGTGTAGATAGTCGATTACCTCGTCGTGCCCCCGGCCCGATCGACCCTTTGGCTAGCGCGTTACCGCGGTGCCACGCCTCGCTGCGCTCGTCGTGCCCCCGGCCAGATTCGAACTGGCGCACCGCGCTCCGGAGGCGCGTGCTCTATCCCCTGAGCTACGGGGGCAACTCACCCCTGAAGAACCGGGGTGCGCAAAGAGCGTAGAACATCGCCCGTAAACGGCCTGGGTAGGCAAACAACCGGCGGGTACCATCCAGACATGGCAACGGGGAAACGGATCCTCGTGTGCGACGACGACCCCGTCATCCTTCGTCTCCTGCAGGTGAATCTCGAGCTAGAGGGATATGAGGTCCTCACCGCGCAGAACGGGGAAGAGGCAGTCGAGGTAGCTACCGCTGAGATCCCCGATCTGATCCTGCTCGACATCATGATGCCGCGGATGGACGGGTATCAGGCCGTCCAAGAGATCAAAGCGCAAGAGTCGACGAAGCACGTGCCCGTTGTCTTCGTGTCTGCCAAAGCGCAACAGGCGGACGTCGATCTGGGCAAGAGCTACGGCGTTGCCGACTATCTGACGAAGCCCTTCGACCCCACGGAGATGATCGAACTAGTTGCTCGATTGGTGGGTTGAGCGCGGGTGATCACCGACCACTTGGCGGGGCTCGTCAGAGAGGCTCTCGAGAAAGCCATCACAGACGGCGCCTTGAAAGGCAACGGGACACCGGTGGTCGAGTTCGAGAGACCTAGGCGTCCCGAGCACGGCGATTGGACGACCAACGTCGCGCTGTCCGCGGCCGGTGGCTCCATGCCCCCGAGGGCGGTTGCGGAAGCAGTTGTAGCGCGGCTCCCTCAATCCGATGTCGTCGGCCGCGTCGACGTAGCCGGACCGGGCTTCATCAACTTTCAACTCGCGCCCCGGTACTTCCACGACGTTGTTCGACGCGCTGCGCGCTCGGATTCGGGATTCGGGCGTAGCGAGCTCGGTAGAGGAACGAAGGTCAACGTCGAGTACGTCTCGGCGAATCCGACCGGCCCCATAAGCGTTGTCAGTGGACGTCATGCAGCCGTTGGCGACTCGATCTCGCGACTGCTCGAAGCGACGGGGCACTCGGTGACTCGCGAGTTCTATGTGAACGACGCGGGTCGCCAGATGACTCTGTTCGGCGCTTCGATCGCCGCTCGTTACCTGCAATCTTTCGGGATCGACTCCGAGATCCCAGAAGAGGGCTACCAGGGCGACTACATCGGTGAGCTTGCCTCCACTATCCGCGACGAAGTAGGTGATCGGTACCGGGACGCGGACGAGGACGAGCGAAACGAAACTTTTGCCGAGCTGGGATTGCAGCTGATGCTCGCAAGGATGAGCGGATCCCTCGAGCGGTTCGGCACGACATTCGACGTGTGGTTCTCCGAGCGATCGCTTAGGGATCGCTCGGTCGGTGACGCGATCGACACGCTCAACGACAGGGGATTCATCGAGGAGCGTGACGGCGCGCTGTGGTTCTTGTCGTCCAAGCTCGGAGACGATAAGGACCGTGTGATCGTGCGATCTGACGGCCGGCCGACTTATCTCGCCCCCGACGTCGCGTACCTCGCAAACAAGTTCGGTCGTGGGTTCGACCGACTCATCTATCTATTGGGCGCTGACCACCACGGAACGGTGCAGCGCTTTATGGCCGCGGCCCAAGCGATGGGATTCGATCCCGAAAGCGTCGAGATCCGCCTCATGCAGATCGTGCGCCTATCCATGGGAGCCGAAGCAGTCAAAGGATCGAAACGTGCGGGTGTGATCGTCACCCTCGACGAGTTGGTCGACGAGGTCGGCAAGGACGCAGCCCGTTACACGTTCTTGACCAGGTCGATGGATGCTCCGCTTACCTTCGACATAGAGCTTGCCAAGCAGCAGGCACCCGAGAATCCCGTCTATTACGTCCAGTACGCCCACGCTCGCATCTGCTCGATCCTCGCTCGGGCCAAAGAGGAAGGCACCAAGTCCGACGTTGGATCGGCCCCGCTCGAGGTTCTCGCTCACGATCAAGAGTCGGCACTGATGAGAAAGCTTGCGAGCTACGAGGACGTTGTTATCCAGGCGGCGGAGCTGCGCGCACCGCAGAGGATCTGTGCCTACGTCGAAGAGCTGGCCTCGATTTTCTCGTCGTTCTATCGGGATTGCCGGGTGATCTCCGACGATGCTCAGACGACGCAGGCACGGCTGGCGCTGTGTGTTGCAACAAAGAACGTGATCGCAGATGCGCTCGGGATCGTGGGGATCGACGCACCGGAGAGGATGTAGTCGCGATGGATTTTGTACAACTCGATGTTTTTGCAGACGGCCCTTACTCGGGGAACCCTCTAGCGGTCTACCCGGATGCCGGTGATCTGTCGACCGAGCAGATGCAAGCGATCGCGTCGGAGATGAATCTGTCGGAAACGACATTCGTAACCAAGGTGTCGGGCGGGTCTTATGACGTTCGGATCTTCACTCCCCGCGTGGAGTTGCCGATGGCCGGCCATCCCACTCTGGGCACCGCATGGTGGTTGCGCGAGTCGGGCCGTGTGAAAGGTGATGCGGTCGAGCAACATTCCGCTGCGGGCGTGACTCCCGTCACGTTCGAAGGCGATCTTGTCTGGCTGCGTCGCAGTGGGACGGTGGAAGACGATCTCGAACGCTCGAAGCCGAACCTCCACACCGAGCTGGCGAGCGCGTTGGGTATCGAAGCGTCGGATATCGGTCTCGAGGCGCGTGAGCTCGGACGGTCGGGGCGGCTGCTGCCTGCGGTCTCCGAGGGGGGCGTTCCGATGTTGATGGCGCCGTTGCGCGATCTGCCCACGTTGCAGAAGTCGGCCGGTTCGGCGGCGCTCACCTCACTCGACGACATGGGCGCGTACTGCTTCACGGCCGTTCAAGCCGGACGCTTACGAGCGCGCGGGTTCTTCCCCGGTGCCGGCGTCATGGAAGACCCGGCAACGGGTGTGGCCGCCGCGGCCCTCGGTGTCTACCTTGCCGATCGGATCGGTCCGACGAAGGTCGAGATCGCGCAAGGGGTCGAGATGGGTCGTCCGTCGAAGATCCTTCTGGACGCGCAGGAAGATCACGTACGCGTCGGTGGTCGCTGCGTGCACATCCTCGAAGGTCGCCTCAGCCGGCTGCCTTAATCTCGCTTCTTCTACGAGGAGGCGTTCATGTCCAACCGATCGTTGCTCGACGAGCTCTTTGAGTGGCTGTCGATCCCGTCGATCTCCTCGGGAGGGGGAGATCCTCGGGAGCTGACCCATGCAGCGGAGTGGGCGCAGCAGAAGATCACTGCAGCGGGTGGTATGGCCGAGGTGTTGCAGACGGAGGGCAACCCGCTGGTGGTCGGGGAGCTCGCCTCCCGTAAACCAGGTGCTCCCGACGTGCTCATCTACGGGCATTACGACGTTCAATCGCCGGACCCGCTCGACGCGTGGACGACCCCGCCGTTCGAACCGACCATCAGAGATGGGCGTTTGTACGCGCGTGGATCCGCCGATGACAAAGGGAATTTCTTCCCCCTCTTATTCGTGGCATGTGAGCTTGCAGCCGCCGGTGAGTTGCCGGTCAACGTCAGGGTGCTGATCGACGGCGAAGAGGAGGTAGGCGGCGACAGCGCTGCGAAGTGGGTCGAGGCAGATCCTCGCGGTGCCGCCTGCGCGGTCATCTTCGACAGCGAGATGCTGGACGAGAAGACCCCTGCTGTCACGCTCGGCGCGCGGGGGATGGTTGCCGTGCGGATCGATGTGCGCACCGCGCCGCGCGATCTCCACTCCGGTATGTACGGCGGGAGCGTCCTCAACGCGGTTCATGTACTACAAGGGATGCTTGCGGAGGTACTTCCGCGGCCGAACGGCCGTTTGCGTGACGAGCTACGCGCGGGGATCCAAGATCCGACGCCCGAGGAGCTCGTTGAATGGAAATCGTTGCCCCCGGGGGATGACGTGATCTCCGAGGTCGGCGGCCGCCCTCTGACCGAGCAGTCGGGAGCCGAGTACTACGCGCGCAACTGGGGAGACGCCTCTTTGGACGTGACCGGATTTGCCGGTGGCGACGCGGCGCAGCTGAGAACCATCACGCCGGCATTCGCTCAGGCCAGAGTTGCGATGCGGCTGGCCCCGGGCCAGGACAGTGCCGAGATGGTTCGCGTGCTCGAGCGTCTCCTTAAAGATGCGGCTCCCACCAACGCCGACGTTGCCCTCTCTTTCAAGCATGCCGACGCCGCCGTCTTCGATCCTCGCGATCCGGCCCTAGTCATCGCTCGGGAGGCTCTCGAGGCGGCATGTGGTGCAGCCCCGGCGCTGATCCGGACCGGAGGCTCTCTTCCAGTGCTTGCTGCGTTCGCCCAGCGCAACATCCCTACGATCCTGAGTGGGTTCACGCTTCCTCAGGACGCCTTCCACGCGCCGGACGAGAGCTTCCGGGTCGAGAGCCTCCGATTGGGTGAGGCCGCTTCGCGCGAGCTCTACCAGCGACTCGCCGCACTCGGCGTCTGATGCTCAACCGCATCTTCCCCGATACAGCGGAGGCGTCCCCGGACGGGCACTTGATACTCGGGGGGTGCGACGCGGTTGAGCTTGCGCGCGATTTCGGAACGCCGCTGATCGTCTACGACCGGGCAACGATCGACGCTCGTGTGGCTTCCTATTCCGCGGTGCTGGGAGCAGACCACGTTTATTACGCCAGCAAAGCATTCTGTTGTGTCGCGATCTGCGAACTGCTCGAACGATCAGGAATCAGTATCGACGTCTGCTCCGGCGGTGAATTGCAGACGGCTTTGGCCGCAGGATTCCCACCAGCTCGAGTCATCTTTCACGGCAACAACAAATCCGAGGGCGAGCTCCTTCTCGCGAGCGAGTCTCGGGTTGGCCGGATCGTCGTCGACTCTCTAGACGAGTTGGACAGACTGGCGAAGATCCCCGGTAGCAGCCGGCTCCTGTTGCGAGTGACGCCCGGGGTCGAGGCGCATACGCATGAGTTCGTCCAAACCGGCCAGGAAGATTCCAAGTTCGGCTTCCCGCTCGGCGGCGGCGTCGCGCTGGAGGCGATCGCGCGAGCCAAGGAGCTCGATGGTTATGAGCTCGTCGGTCTTCACGCGCATATCGGTTCGCAGATATTCGAGCTGGCGGCGTTCGAGCTTGCCGCTCGACGGTTGGCCGCACTCGCTTCAGAAGCGCGCGCCGAATGTGGATTCGAGACGCGCGAACTGAATCTAGGTGGTGGTCTAGGCATCGCACACACGGATGACGAGATGACGCCCGACCCAGAAAGATCGACGGCTCAACTTCTCGGAGTCGCTGCACGCTCGTTCGCGGAGGTCGGCCTGCCCGCGCCCGAGATCTACGTTGAGCCGGGTCGCTCGCTGATCGGCGCGGCTGCCGTGACTCTCTACGAGATCGGAACGGTGAAGACAATCCCGGGCGTGCGCACTTATGTGTCGGTGGACGGAGGGATGTCGGACAACATCAGACCCGCGCTGTACGGAGCTCGGTACGAAGCGAAGCTCGCCAATCGAATGGACGCGACCCCCGGGCCACTCGTATCCGTCGCCGGGAAACACTGCGAGTCGGGTGACGTCTTGATCCGAGAGGCACACCTGCCGGCCGACGTCGCACCGGGCGACCTTCTGGTGATCCCGGCGACTGGGGCCTACACGTATTCGATGGCCAACAACTACAACCGGGTCCCGAGGCCCGGCGTGGTCCTGGCCGACGGAGGCCGGGCTACCGAGATCATCGCCCGAGAAAAGGCCTCTGACCTGCTTCGATTCGATCGTCGTCTGGACGGGACCCACCTCTAGATCTGACGGCTCCCGGCCGTGCCAATTCAAGCTCGTTACGCGATTTGCCCCCTTTCGTACCAGTAGTGGGCAGACCCCCTGAGGTGGGGGCGCGAATGGATTTAGACGAAGGAGGCCGGGGTGACACGACGTGCGATCTCTTATCTGGTGGTTGTCCTTGTAATCGCGGGCATTCAGATGGTCGGTATCGCGGGTGCAGCTCAGAGACCGGCAACCGCCGACGACTCGACGCAGCAGCACGACAGCATCACGATCGGCGCCGATAACGAATTCAATCCATCGAATGGTGTCCTTCGGGGTAACGGTTCGAAGCACCATCCATTCGTCATCTCGGGTTGGAAGATCGACACGATCGACATCCACGACACCGATAACTACTACGTGATCAAGGGCAACGACATCACCAGTCAGCTCATCCTGGACTGGACTGGAAACCGGGCGAAGGTCGTCAACAATCACATCGCCGACCTGCGCGTCAACCAGAACGTTCAGCGCACCGGCGAAGACACCAGTGGTCGGATAACCCACAACACGTTCGACACGGTTGGACAGCTCCGCCACTTCAACGGGTTGTTCGCTTACAACACCGTAGGCGCCCCCGGTACGCCGGAGATTCCGTTCACGTCAACTGAAGCCGTTAACTTCGACGGATTCAACGGTTCTCATTTCACTCACAACACGATCTACGGTTTCGTAGACGCGACGCTCCATGGTCACCACTTCAGCGAGCACTACGGCTCCAAGAAGATGTATCGGATGGGCCACGAGCACGTGCGCTACGACGAGGTATGGATCACGAACAACAAGATCTATGCAACCGGTCCGTTCGCCCTTCGGTACAACGACCTGAACCACGCCGCCAACGACCGCACCGCAACGTCGGAAACGGACGAAGCTCTGAACGACCCCCACATCCACCACACCCGGGTCCACAT
>JBHELU010000237.1:0-4501 GCA_046262955.1 Actinomycetota bacterium
GTGCAGGGTGCCGGCGAGCTCAACCTCGGCAACCTCTACGCCGCCAGAACTCCCGACGCTCTGTCCTCGACGCAGAAGTTTGCATCGTCGACCGGGCTCGGTTCGTTGGAGGCAGCCCGCGGCACGATCCACGTGGCGGACGCGAACGGCAACGTTCTGACCGGAGAGAAGGACATCTTCGGTAACGCCTTCGACGGCGTCTCCTGGTCCGGCAACTCCTGGAGCGGGGTCTCGTGGAGCGGTGGGACATGGAACGGCGTTTCGTGGTCCGGGAACTCCTGGTCCGGCAACAGCTGGTCGGGAGTGAGCTGGAGCGGTAACTCCTGGAGCGGCAACTCGTGGTCCGGAGTGAGCTGGTCCGGCAACAGCTGGAGCGGCAACTCGTGGAGCGGCAACAGCTGGAGTGGCGTCTCGTGGAGCGACGCAGGCTGGAACTAAGCAACTAGATCTGGGTCTCTCGAAGGCAGGCGGTCCGCACCCCGCCTGCCTTCGGAGCCCGGCATCAAATGAACGACCGGCCATCGGGGTCGGATCGAGGAGCTCCGAGACCGGGGCTCCTCGTTGTTTTTCAACTAAAGAGGCAGGTCAGGGGCACCGATGAACCAAGAAGTGAACTCTTCAGGGAATCAAACCAGCCCGCAACATCGCCGGCCTAGGGGCGGCCAGCGGGTCGCGCTCTTGGCACTCCTGATCGCAGAGATCGGCTTCGGTCTCTACATGATTTTCTTGCACCACCTCCCTCGCCTCGACACTCCGCTGCACATCCCGTGGTGGCTTCTAACCGCGATGTTCTTGGGAGCAGAAGTCTTCATCGTTCACCTGCAGTTCCGGCGCGACGCACATTCATTCGCACTGAGTGAGATCCCTCTCGTCGCGGGGTTGTTCTTCGTCTCACCGAGTGTCCTAATCACCGCGCAGCTCGTCGGAGCGGCCATCGCGTTGTTGCGACGGCGCCAGTCTCTACTAAAGCTCACCTTCAACCTCGCAAACTTCATGCTGAACGCAGTCATCGTGACGATCGTGTTCCGCGCGATCGTCGATACGTCTAATCCGATCGGTGCGTCGGGTTGGATCGCTGCTTTCGCCGCGACTGCGGCAGGTACCGCGATGTCGGTACTGACAATCAACCTGGCTATGTATCTATCGGGAGCAGGCCTGAACTTTGGTGCGGTATGGAACGTCATCTCGATCTCTCTCGGGATCTCGTTGACCAACACGAGTCTGGCTCTGATCGAAATCACCATCCTGTGGCACCAACCGAGCGCTGGGTGGCTGATCCTCGTCCCAGCGTCGGCACTGTTCCTTGCCTATCGTGCCTACGCATCCGGCAGACAGAAGCACGAGAGCCTCGAACAGCTCTACCGCGCCAGCCGCGTTGCGCAACGGTCGCTGAAGCGCGAAGAGACGCAACTTGCGCTGCTCAGCCAGGCTCGGGAGATGTTCCGCGCGGAGATGGCGCACATCTTGCTGCTGCCGTTGGCGGAAGGCGAGTCCACTCTCCAAACGACACTAGGACCGGACGACGATTTCGACCTCATGCGACCAGTGAGGCTGGACTCGAAAGACAAAGCGTTGGCATCGGTTATGGAAGGGCAGCGCGCCATCCTGATCCCGCGGCCGATCCACGACGATGAAGTTCGTGCTCATTACGAAGAGATTGGCATCCGTGACCTTATGGCTGCTCCGCTTTTTGCGGAGGACAAGGTCATCGGGATCCTTCGGGTGGCGAACCGTTTGGGTGACATCAGCACGTTCGACGAGTCGGACCTGCAACTGTTCGAAACCCTTGCTAACCACGCAAGCAGCTCACTCGAGAACGCACGCTTGGTCGGTGAGCTGCAAGAGAGCCTTGATCACTTGACCGAGATGAACCGTCTTAAGGACGACTTCGTAGCCTCGGTATCACACGAACTGCGTACACCGCTCACCTCCATCCAGGGTTATGTGAAGACGCTTCTTCGTCCCGACGTGCAGTTCGACCCGACCGATCAGCGGAGCTTCCTGGAGACGATCGAGAGGCAGAGCGGCCGGCTACACCGCCTGATCGAAGATCTATTGGTCGTGGCACGACTCGAGTCAAACAAGATGAGTGCACTGATGGCGCCGGTGTCTCTCGCCCGCACGTCCGAGCACGTCGTCGACGAGCTTCGGGACCGAGCCGGCGATCACGACTTCGAGGTTGACTTCGCAAACGACTTCCCCGTGATCCAGTCGGACGAGGGCAAGATCCATCAGATCATCTCTAACCTCGTCGACAACGCTCTGAAGTACGCGCCGGAGTCCCCGAAGATCACGATCCGTGGTGAGCGCGAGGGCGAGGGTGTAAAAGTCTCCGTTGTCGACAAGGGTCTTGGAATCCCCGCCGACGTTCAGGACAAGGTTTTCGATCGCTTCTATCAAGTCGACTCGTCGATGACGCGCGCCGTCGGTGGTACGGGCCTTGGTCTCTACATCTGCAAGAGCCTCGCGACGGCCCTGGGCGGTCGCTTGTGGTTGGAGCACTCCTCCGAAGCGGGATCGACGTTCTCATTGTGGATCCCCATGAAGCCGCCGGTCATCCCGGCCCGACCGATGCGCGATCAGGAGCTCGCCGCAACCGGCAGCTAGCAGTTAGCCGACTTCCCGCAACTCCCGTTTGAGGTCCACGATCTCGTCACGGATCCGAGCGGCATACTCGAAGCGAAGGTCTTCAGCTGCTTGGTGCATCTCTTCTTCGAGCTGCAGCACAAGTCTGCGCAACTCGTCCGGCGTTCCGCCGACCGCATCTTTGCGGCGGCTCTTGGACTTGATTGGGACCGTTGGGTCGTGCTTGCGGCCGAAGCCCGCGATGAGGATGTCCGACACCGCTTTGCGGATCGACTGCGGGTCGATGTTGTGCTCGGCGTTGTAAGCAAGCTGGATCTGCCGGCGCCGCTGGGTCTCGGAGATCGCGCGTCGCATCGAGTCGGTGACCTCGTCCGCATACATGATGACTTGCCCGTCTACGTTACGGGCGGCTCGTCCGATCGTTTGGATCAGTGATGTTTGCGACCGCAGATAACCTTCCTTGTCGGCATCGAGGATCGCAACGAGTGACACCTCGGGCAGGTCGATCCCCTCTCGCAACAGGTTGATCCCAACGAGCACGTCGAACTCACCGAGCCGGAGATCGCGCAGGATCTCGATCCGTTCGACGGTGTTGATGTCGGAGTGCAGATACCTGACGCGCACACCCGACTCGAGCAAGTAGTCGGTGAGGTCTTCGGCCATCTTCTTAGTAAGCGTCGTTACCAGAACTCGCTGCTCTGCTTCCGTTCTCTTTCTGATCTCTTCCATCAAGTCGTCGATCTGTCCCTTGGTGGGTCGAATCAGAACCTCGGGGTCGACGAGCCCGGTAGGACGCACCAGTTGCTCGACGGGGGGGCCGGAGTTGCGCAACTCGAACGAGCTGGGGGTCGCGCTCATGAACACGATTTGGTCGACCGCTTCCAAGAACTCATCGAACCGTAAGGGCCGGTTGTCCATTGCGCTGGGCAGCCGGAAGCCATGCTCCACAAGGGTGCGTTTCCTGCTCATGTCGCCCTCGTACATGCCGTTCAGCTGAGGAACGGTCACATGTGACTCGTCGATGACGACGAGGAACTCGCCGTTGCCTTCGGATCCGCGGAAGTAATCGAGAAGCGTGTTTGGTTTGGTACCGGGGTCGCGGCCCTCGATGTGCCGCGCGTAGTTCTCGATGCCGGAACAGAACCCGACCTCTTTCATCATCTCGAGGTCGTATTCCGTGCGCATCCGAAGACGCTGGGCTTCGAGCAGCTTCCCCTTGGAATCGAAGTACTTGAGCCGGTCTGCGAGCTCGGACTCGATCTGGATGACCGCCCTCTCCATCCGTTCCCTGGAAGCGACGTAGTGCGACGCCGGATACACCGTGACGTGATCCAGCTCGCGCGTCACCTCGCCCGTCAGTGGGTCGAGCTCGATGATTCGATCGACCTCGTCGCCGAAAAGCTCGACCCGCAGCGCTCGCTCTTCGTAAGCCGGGAATATCTCGATCGTGTCCCCTCGCACGCGGAACTTGCCGCGGATGAAGTTGACGTCGTTCCGCTCGTACTGGATGTCCACGAGCTTCTGGATGATGAAGTCGCGGTCCGCTGTTCCGCCACGGGCGACCGTCACGACCTGGTTCAGGTACTCCTCGGGCGAACCAAGGCCGAAGATGCAAGAAACGCTGGCCACGATCAGGACGTCCTCGCGTTGCAGCAGCGCGCTTGTCGCCGAGTGCCGCAGCCGCTCGATCTCGTCGTTTATCGAGGAGTCCTTCTCGATGTAGGTGTCCGACGAGGGAACGTAGGCCTCGGGCTGGTAGTAGTCGTAGTACGAGACGAAGTACTCGACGGCGTTGTTCGGGAAGAACTCCTTGAACTCCGCCGCGAGCTGAGCCGCCAGCGTCTTGTTGTGGGCCATCACCAGCGTGGGCCGCTGGATCTGCTGGACCACGTTCGCCATGGTGAACGTCTTGCCG
>JBHELU010000238.1:0-5525 GCA_046262955.1 Actinomycetota bacterium
CTGTCGAGCCGGTGAGCACTCGACAACGCGCTGAGCTGGTCGAGGGTCAGCTGCGTGCCTGCGGGCTTCGTTCCGACGAAGAGGTAGGCCAGGGACCAACCGAACAAGCCCATCAGGATGACCAGGATCGCCCCCAAGAGCCACACCATCTTGCGGTTGGTGGTGCGCCTCTTGGTCGCGCGACGGCGACGCCGCCGGAGCACCCAGGCCCGAACGGACTTCTGAAATCTCTTTGGATAAGGGATGGGCATCGGGGTCAGTTTTCCACGTTCGAGGGTCGCGAGGGCAGAAGAAGCAAAACGTTCGCCACCCGGGGACGAACCCCTGCGCAGGAAAGACCCCACCGGACGCAGAAAAGACACTTATGCGCCATTTGACTGAGCGTCTGAGGATCGAAGGCGCTAGCGCAGCGCGCCGTGGGCCTCGTGTAAAGCGCCTGATCGGGCTGGCCACCGCCGTGTTGCTCCTGGCTCCCATCGCGGTGAACGCGGCCGCTGCGGGCGTCGCACCTGAATGCTCGCCATCGGTCGGAGGGATCCGTCTACAAACGGCCACGATCCCGCAGCTCGAAGATGGCTTGAGAACCGGCCGTATCACCGACAAGCAGCTGGTCTCGGCTTATCTGAAGCGGATCAACGCCTACAACGGGCAGCTCGACGCGATCCGAGCGCTCAACCCGGATGCATTGAAGGAAGCGGCCCACGACGACCAGCTGCTGCGCTCGGGTAAAGCCTCCGGCCTCCTGTTCGGCATCCCGGTTCTGATCAAAGACAACTTCGACACCACCGACATGCCAACGACCGCCGGCTCGATCGCATTAAAAGGGAGCGTCCCTCTGGATGAGGCCACCGCCGCCCAGAAGTTGAAGGATGCGGGGGCGATCATCTTGGGCAAGACGAACCTTTCCGAATTCGCCGGATGGACCGATCTGAACGCTCCTCCCGGATACAGCTCGCTCGGAGGCCAAGTAATAAACGCGTACAACTTCTCGTTGACGCCGAGCGGATCGAGCGCAGGCTCCGGAGTTGCCGCGAGCATGGCTTTCTCGACCGCCGCGGTCGGAACAGAGACGTCGGGCAGCATCCTCAGCCCGTCGGATGCGAACAGCCTTGTTGGGATCAAGCCCACGACGGGACTGATAAGCCGGTTCGGCGTTCTGCCCCTGGCACCCAGCTTCGATACGCCGGGACCGATGGCACGTGACGTCACCGACGCGGCAGTGATGCTCGGCGCGATGGCCGGGGTCGATCCCAAGGACGACCGCACCGCCGATGCGAAGGGTCACATCCCTGCGGGATCCGACTACACGAAGTTCCTGAACCAAGCGGGTCTCAAGGGAGCTCGCATCGGCTACAGCGATCAGGATCGGCAGGACCTGTCGAGCAACCAGCTTGCGATCTTCGATAAGGCGCTCGCTGATCTCAAGAAAGCGGGCGCCACGCTCGTCGAGACCGACAAGCTCTACTACACGGCCAACGACGGATTGATCGAGATCACTGCGATCCCGAACGAGTTCAAAGCGTCGCTGAACCAATATCTCGCAACCGAGACGTCGAAGAACCTGCGCGTTCGAACCCTCTCGGACATCGTTGCCTACAACGACAAGCATCCCGACAAGATGAAGTACGGGCAGTCACTGCTGCAGGCGTCGGATGCAACGCCGGGAAACATGGACAATCCCGCGTCGCAGGCTCACAGGGATGCTGCGATCGCGGCTGCTCAAGCTGCGATCGACGGAACGCTGACAACCGACAACCTCGACGCGATCGTTGCTCCGGGCCCTGCTTATGCGAACGTCAGTGCAGCGGCCGGATACCCGACGGTGATAGTGCCCGGCGGTTACTCGCCCGGATCGAATCAGCCGATGGGAATCAGTTTCTTGGGCACCGCGTGGGCCGAGCCGCACCTGATCTCTTACGGCTACAACTACGAACAGATAAGCCACCGGAGGATCCCGCCGACCGACGTCAACGCACAACTCGATCCCAAGGGTTGCTGAACTAGTACTTCGAGTCCTTAAACTGCGGCACCCATGGTTACCCGGGATACCTCGAACAAGAGCGCGACGTACGACGACGACACCGCCATCGAGCGGAGCGACGATTTCAAGTTCGTCGCGGACTTGCGACCCAACTGGTGGGTGGCACGCGGCCCCCACGGTGGGTACCTCGCGTCGGTTCTCCTGAGAGCGTTGACCGAAGTCGTCGGCGATGAGGGCCGCGCGCCGCGCTCGCTGAGCGTCCATTACCTCAGACCCCCCGCGCAAGGACGGCTGGACATCGAGGTGTCTCTGGACCGGCAGGGAAGGAACGCCACATTCGTCTCTTGTTCTGCCCACCAAGAAGGAAAGCTCTACGCCCGCGCGCTGGGCGCCTTCTCGTATGCATTGGACGACTCGCCGAGCTTCGACGATGCCCCCATGCCCGACGTGCGTTCGGCCGACGACAGCTACCGGATCCCGCACGATGACCCCAATACGCCACCGTTCTTGAAGAACTTCGACATCCGTTGGGCGCTTGGCGAAGCATTCTTTTCCGGGGCGACCAAAGGCGAAGTGGGCGGCTGGATCCGAACCAACGAACCTCACATCGGCGACTCGATCGCCATCGCCACGTACATGGACGCGTTCGCACCCGCAGCGTTCCCACGCATCAGCTCCCCTGCGATCGCACCCACGATGGATCTCACCATCCACTTCCGAACGGCCCTACCTCTTGCCTCCACCCGTCCCGAGGACCTCTATCTCGGGATCTTCAGGTCCTCGCTCGCTCGCGACGGGTTCTTCGAGGAGGACGGCAGCCTGTGGGCGCCGGATGGAACGCTCGTTGCGCAATCACGCCAGCTGGCGCTATTGATCCCACCCCGCGAGTAACTCCTGCGAGACTAGTCAAGTGAGCATCACCCACGATGTCCTGAACCAGCCGCCTCCGCTCGAGGGCTACAACCTGTTCGAGACCAATACGGTGCTACGCGAGGCGTTGATGCGCGAGGGCGCGGAGTGGTTCGAACCGCAGGCCCGCAAGATTGGCGAGATCGCCGGGGGCGAGCCACTCAGGTGGGGAGCGGAAGCGAACGAGAACCCTCCGGTGCTGCGGACCCACGATCGCTTCGGCCACCGCATCGACGAGGTCGACTTCCATCCATCGTGGCACAAGCTCATGTCGCTTGCCGTTGCATCGGGAGTCCATTCGCTGCCGTGGCGCGAGCCTCGGCCGGGCGCGCACGTCGCACGCGCGTCGCTGATGATCATGATGAGCGCGGTCGAAGCAGGCTCCGGATGTCCGATCTCGATGACCTATGCCGGCGTGCCGGCACTACGGGCGCAGCCCAACCTGGCCGAGCAGTGGGAGCCACCCCTCACCTCTCTCACCTACGACCCGCGCCTCATCCCAGTCGATCAGAAGGCCGGCGCGCTGTGTGGGATGGCGATGACCGAGAAGCAAGGTGGATCGGACGTGCGAGCCAACAGCACGCGCGCCGAGCCCGCAGCGGCCGGTGGCCCGGGGGCCGAATACCTGTTGACGGGGCACAAGTGGTTCTGCTCGGCCCCCATGTGCGACGCGTTCCTGGTACTGGCCAATGCGCCCGCCGGTTTGTCGTGCTTCCTGCTGCCCAGGGTCCTGCCGGATGGCACCCGCAACCGGTTCTTCATACAGCGGCTCAAGGACAAGTTGGGTAATCGATCCAACGCGTCCAGCGAGGTCGAATTCGACCGAACGACCGCGTTCCTCGTTGGGGAAGAGGGCCGCGGAGTTCGAACGATCATCGAGATGGTGAACTACACGCGGCTCGACTGCGTGCTGGGTTCGACCGGGCTGATGCGAGCGGCCGTCGCGCAAGCGACGCACCACACCGCTTACAGAAGTGCGTTCGGAAAGAAGCTGATCGACCAACCTCTGATGCAGAACGTGCTTGCCGACCTATGCATCGAATCGGAGGCGGCAACTGTCACAGCGATGCGACTGGCACGCGCCACCGACGAAGCCCAGAACGACGAAGCCAACGCTTACTTCAAGCGACTCGCGACGGCGGTATGCAAGTACTGGATCTGCAAGGTCGCTCCATGGCAAGTGGGCGAAGCTTTGGAGTGCCTGGGCGGCAACGGGTACGTCGAAGAATCCGGGATGCCTCGCCTGTATCGCGAGACACCTCTCAATTCCATCTGGGAAGGCTCGGGCAACGTGAACTGTCTCGACGTCCTGCGCGCGATGCAGCGCACGCCGGAATCGGTCGACGCGTTCCGCACGGAGCTCGCAACGACCGAAGGCGCCGATGCTTCGTTAGATCGCTACGTTGGCGACCTGTGGAACGAGCTATCGACGATCGACGAGATCGAGTCAAGGGCAAGGCGCATCGTCGAGATGATGGCGATCGCATTGCAGGCATCGCTGTTGATCCGCAACGCTCCGGCCCAGGTGACCGAAGCGTTCTTGGGGTCTCGGGTCGTCGGCAACCACGGCCGCGCGTACGGCACGCTCCCGGCCGGTTTCGATGTCGCCGGGATCGTCGAGCGCCACCGTCCCAAGTTCTAAGGATTACTAAGCGGGCTCGACCGTCAGGTCGTCCACGAAGCAATAGAGCCAGTCTTCGTCGGGCTGGAACGACTGGATCACGGGGTGCTGCGTCGCGTGGAAGTGCTTGGTCGCGTGTTTGTTCTTGCTGGTGTCACAGCAACCCACGTGCCCGCATGACATGCACAGGCGCAGGTGGACCCATCGCTCGCCCATCTCTAAACACTCGGCGCATCCGTCGGGAGTAGTCGGCTCGACCTCGTGCAGGTCGCGCAGATGAGTGCAGATCTCTTCCATCGTGCCCCTTTGCTGCTTGGGTCTTTATGAGGGCGGCGTCACCGACACCGTACGCTCATCGGCCCCGCGCAGAATGGTGAGCTCCAGCGAGCTGCCGTCCGAGGCTTTCTCGAGCACGTCGTAGAAGTCGTCGACCGATGTGATCGGCGATCCGGATGTTCCAACGATCAGGTCTCCCTCGCGTAGTCCCGCAGCATCGGCGGGTCCGCCTTCTTCCACGGCTCGGATCAAGAGCCCGTCCGCGTCGGGCAACCCAACCGCGCGCCTAAGTCCCCTCGCGACTTCGGGTGGTGCGATACCGATGCCGAGGCGCGGCCGCTTCGGAGCCCGTCCCTCCGCGAGCGACTCGACCTTCGCTCGAAGTTGATCGTCCGCCGGGATCGCGAGATAGAAGCCTTCGCCCAACCGGTTCGTGTTGATCCCGATCAGGCGCCCTCCGCGATCTACGAGTGCGCCCCCAGATGAACCCGGGAGCAACGGTGCTGTGTGCTCGATGCTGCCGGCGATGCGACGTCCGCGGGGGCCGCGGAAGCTTCGCTCCGTTCCCGATACGAAACCGACGGTGACGCGCAATCCGCGACCGCCCGGATTCGACAACGCGAAAACCGGGGTGCCTATCCTTATGTCGTCCACGGAGCCCCACTCGACCGCGGTCGCTGCCGAGGTATCGGCGGTCACGACGGCCACGTCCCCATCGACATCCCGTCCCGCGACCGT